>JAZFUB010000239.1:0-4832 GCA_036447015.1 Thermoguttaceae bacterium
ATGAAAGCCGTGACATTCGACCGACACGGAGGCGTCGAGGTTCTTCAGTACCGCGACGACCTGCCGATCCCCGACATTTCGCCCAACGACGTCTTGGTTCGGATCAAGGCGGCGGCGATGAACTACAACGACCTTTGGGCCCGAAAGGGATTGCCCGGCATGGACTTCATCCTGCCGCACATTTCGGGAACCGACGGGGCGGGAGTCGTCGAGGCCGTCGGCAGCGAGGTCACGCACGTGGCGGTCGGCGACGAGGTCATGATCAACGGAGCCTTTTCCTGCGGCCATTGCACCGAGTGCAATCGCGGCATTCCGATGTTCTGCGAGAAGTTCGAGATCTGGGGGTTTCAGACCGGGCCGAACGACGGCAGCGAGGCCGAGTACGGCCGCGTTCCCGCTCGCAACGTCGTGCCGAAGCCGAAGAACCTCAGTTGGGAGGGGGCGGCCGCCATCGGCTCGGTCTTGGTCACCGTCTGGCGGATGCTCGTGGTTCGGGCCAAGATGCAGCCGGGCGACTACGTGTTGGTTTGGGGAGCAACCGGAGGGCTCGGATCGGTCGCGATCCAACTCTGCAAGGCCTTCGGGGCCAAGGCGATCGCCATTGCCGGAAGCGACGAGAAGTGTCGGTTCGCCACCGAGTTGGGCGCCGAGCTCGCGATCAATCGCAATCGCCAGCGGATCAACCGGGAGGTGATGAAGATCACCAATCGCCGCGGCGTCGACATCGTGCTGGAACACTCCGGCGCGGAAACCTGGGAGACGAGCACTCACTGCCTGAAATGGGGCGGCACGATCGTCACTTGCGGAGCGACCACCGGGTTCAAGGCCCCGTTGGACATCCGTTTCCTATGGAACAAACAGCAAAACTACCTCGGCTCGCACATGGGCTCGACGGCCGAACTGGTCGATGCCTTGCGATTCGTCGAGAACGGCCAAATCGAGCCGGTCATCATGGAGGTGTTGCCGCTCGAGGACATCGCTCGGGGACACGAGATCCTCGAAAGCGGCGACGTCAGAGGGAAAATCGTGCTCTTGCCCGAGTAGATTCAACGACTGAGTAGATTCAACGATTGGGGACCGACCGTGTTCAAAGAGTATTTCGAAGATTGCGAATTGGGTGAGAAGATCGTTACGCCGGGGCGGACGATTACCGAAGCCGATGTCGTTATGTTTGCAGCGCTGAGCGGCGACTGGAACGCGGTCCACACCGACAAGGAATATGCCGAGAAACACACGCCTTACGGTCAGCGGATTGCCCACGGCCTGTTGGGACTGGTCGCGGGGATCTGCCTGCTGTCGCGCGTCGGCTGGTTTCTGTTCTGGCCGAAATCGATGGTCTGCATCACGGGAATCGACAAGGTTCGCTTCGTCCTGCCGATCCTGATCGGCGATACGATCCACCTCGATGCCGAAATCATCGAAAAGAAGAAAACGCCCGACGGCATGGGCCTGCTGACGACCCGATTGCGCATCAGGAATCAACGCGACGAGGCCGTCATCACCGGACGCATCAAGCTGATGGCCGGGTGCCGTCCCCAGCAGCCGCAGTCCGACACCGAGAAGGAAGTCTGAATGGATCGGCCCATTGCATTAGTGACCGGATCGTCGCGCGGCATCGGCCGGGCCATTGCCGTTCAGTTGGCTGCCGACGGCCTGTTCGTCATCGTCAATTATCGCGAGAACGAAACGGCCGCCGCCGCGGTGGAACGCCAGATCGTCGCTGCCGGCGGGCAGTGTGCCGTCCGGCAGTTCGACGTCGCCGACCGGCATCAGGTCGAGTCGACCATCAAGGAACTGACCAAAGAATTCGGAATGATCGGCGTGCTGATTAACAACGCGGCCACCGTCCGCGATAAGCCGTTGGTTCGCGTGAAGCCGGAAGATTGGGACCAAACGCTTGCCACCAATCTGAGCGGAATCCACTTCTGCACGCGTGCCGTCGTCAAGACCTGGGTCGGCCGGCGGTGTGGCAGCCGAATCGTCAATCTCACGAGCGTCGGCGGTCAGCGTGGTTTTCGCAATTCCACGACCTACTGTGCCTCGAAGGCCGGAGTGATCGGATTCACCAAGTCGTTGGCCGAGGAATTGGCCCCGAAGGGCGTTACGGTCAACGCCGCGTCGCCGGGATTCATCGTGACCGACATGACGGCCCACATGGACCAGGACTATTACGTCAGCCGAACACCGCTGGGCCGACCGGGCCGACCCGAGGACGTCGCCAACCTCGTCTCGTTCCTGGTCTCCGACCGGGCCGCCTTCATCACGGGGCAGGTGATCCAGGTCGACGGCGGATACTACCTGTAGAACTTGTACAAGAATTTCTTCCCGGTTTGCCTCTGGCTATGAGCTATGAGCTTTGAGCTTGGAACGTGAACTCGGTGCTCATAGCTCATAGCTCATGGCTTTCCGAAGCCCGGGAACTAGCCACTTCACGAGCAATTCGGGAAGTAATTTCTGTACAAGTCCTTAGAGACGACAACCCAACTTGACCTCTCCCATCTTCAGAAATCGATCGACATGACAGCAGAAGTTCGAAGCCGCCCTCCTGCCGAAACCCTGACGGGGGCGAGCCGCTTGAGCGGTTTGCGGACCAAGTTCCACTATCTTCGCGGTCACCCCGCCTTTCGTAAGTCGCCGCTGCGCACTCTCGGCCGATTGCTGTTTTGGCGGGTTCGTTGCTGGTTGAACTTGCCGGCCCAAATCGCCTTGCCTCGCTGGCAGGCCCAGTTCTATTTGCCTGCGCGATGGGGCGGTGCCGGCACGACGATGATCTTTGCCACTCGTGAAGACTACGAGGTCGAACTGGCCTTTCTCGATCGCTTCATTTCGTCCGGAAGCGTGGCGATCGACGCGGGAGCCAACTGCGGCATCTACACCGTTGCCATGGCCAAGCTGGTAGGCAGTTCCGGCCGGGTGATCGCGTTGGAGCCCGGCGAGCAAGCGGGCCAAACCCTGCAACGGAACATCGAGCTGAACGGCCTGGATCATGTGCGGTTGGTTCGCAAGGCGCTGTCCGATCGTGACGGCTCGGCCCGGCTTTACCATCACGGTGGGCCCGTCGGTTACTCGATCGCCGCCGGCGAGACAGAGGACGGGCAGTCCGAGGAGATCTCCTCGATTTCGTTGGACAGCCTGCTGCAACAGGAAGGACTCGATCGGGTCGATCTACTGAAGATGGATATCGAAGGGGCCGAGGAACTGGCCCTGCGCGGCGCAGAGACGATGTTGACCAGCTCGCGGCCGGTGATCGTGTTCGAGTTGAATCCGTCGGCGGCGGCCCGGTTCGGCCTCGACACCGACGGCGCATGGCGGCATCTGAAACGTTTCGACTACGAGTTCTTCACATTCGACGGTGCCGGCAAGCTCTGCAAGCTTCGGTCGCCGCCGCCGGAAGAGCAGTGGGAACACTGCAACATCATTGCGATACACAAAGACGATCACCGTAGTGAGTGAACGTCCGCCCGACTTCCCGACAATTCATCGAGATTAGCACCATGTCCAACCTGCCCCGCACCACAACGCCCGCGACCGCTGCCAACGGCCCGTTCGATCCGGAACGATTCGATCAGCGCACCGCGCCGGACGCCGACGGCGCGTCGTACGAATACGACGTGACGATCGGCCTGCTCTGTTACCGCGATAGGCAGTTTATCGATGGCCTACTGGCGTCGATCGAAACCTCTTCGCGCCGCTACAAGTACGAGTGGATCCTCTCGGACAACGGCCCTGCGAACATCGACGAGGGCGACGGTACCCGCGAGATGGTTCGCGAACAATACCCCTACGTGACGATCCTCGAAAACGGCGGCAACCTGGGCGTCGCGGCCGGTCGCAACCGCCTCTTCTGGAACAGCCGGGCAAAGTACACGATGATCCTCGACGCCGATACGGCCGTTCATTCGGGCGCGATCGACACGTTGGTCGATTCGATCGAACGTTCGCCGGCGGCGGGCCTCGTCGCGCCGCGACTCGTCTATCGCGACCAGACGCTGCAACTGAGCTGCCGGGCGTTCCCCAAGTTCCACCACATCCTGCTCGAAGGGACCAAGTACCGACGCTTCTTCGAGTGGACCGGCATTCCGGCCCGAATCGATATGCGACACGTCGACCACGACCGGCGGATGCCGATCGATTGCTGCTACGGGGCAGCCATGCTGGTCCGCAACCGGCTGACTCGCGAAGTGGGCGGGTTCGACGAAAGCTACGTCTACCAGTACGAGGACTACGACCTCTGTTTCCGGTTCAAACAGGCGGGCCACGAGATTTGGTACGAACCGGCGGCCGTCGTCACGCACTTCTACGATCGCGAAGAACGCGGCATTTTTCACGGTCGGCTGCGGACGCACGTCAAATCGATTCTCCGTTTCCAGACACGCAATATGTGGGGACTCTCGCGCGGGCCGATCCTTCATCGCCGCGACCTGGACCACGCCAAAGTCCCCAGCCCCGTCGCCGTGCGGAACGTGCGCTGCCGACGGGGCGTGATGCCTGCCTGGTCGAGAACGTCTCTCGGCAACCACGTGAGCTCGGAACCCAGTGCCGACCAGGGCCTCGACGGGAGGTGCCTCGATCTCCTCGCGCTTCGGGTTGCGCGCGATGACGTTGACGCGGAACAGGCTCATGACTGGCGAAGAGTAGAGGAAGTTGCCGGCGGCATCGAGCAACCCGTCCCCGAGTGTCTCCACGACCGGCCCTGAGTTGCTGCTCGCGTTACGCCGGCTCGCCCTCCGGCACGGCGACCCCGAGGAGGCGCTCCTCGAGCGTCCGGATCTCGTCCCGCAGCGCCGCCGCGCGCTCGAACTCGAGCTGGCGTGCCGCTTCGCGCATCTCGC
>JAZFUB010000240.1:0-11576 GCA_036447015.1 Thermoguttaceae bacterium
TATGCTTGCTTCCATCGGCTTTCTCCTCCGCAGTCCGAAGCATAGGTGGACGGAAGTTGCCGTGTCGGTCCAGGGATTTCCCTTCCAACGCCGAGGCAAATCCACCCAGGAGGGTCATTCGTGGAGCCAATCCAAAAAAAGGCCCTTGACTATGTACACCCGTATATTGTACGATTGTCCAGGAGGCCTATTTCTGTCCGAGTGAGAGTTTTCCTTGACCCACGGGGGATGTGATGGAACCGTTCGAGAATCTGACCAAGCGGCAACAGGCCGTTTACGAGTTCATCCGCGAGAAGATCCAGGGCCGCGGCTATGGGCCGACGGTTCGAGAGATCGGCGCTAATTTCAAGATCCGTTCGCCCAACGGTGTCGTCTGCCACCTGAAGGCCTTGGAGAAAAAGGGGATGATTTCTCGCGAAGCGAACATGTCGCGGGCAATCCGGTTACTAGCCGAACCGACTCGCAAGAAGGGTCTGCCGTTGGCCGGGCAAATCGCCGCCGGCGTGTTGCACGAAGCGATCGAGCAGGACGAACGGGTCGACTTCGACGAGATGTTCGACCCGGAGAATAAGAACCTCTTCGTCTTGGCGGTCAAAGGCGATTCGATGATCGAGGAGCACATCGCCGACGGCGACTATGTGGTCATCCGAAAGCAGCGAACCGCGAGGAAGGGTCAGATCGTCGTCGCGCTGACCGACGACAACGAGGCCACGCTGAAGCGATGGTTTCCAGAAAAGAACCGCATCCGCCTGGAACCGGCCAACGCATCAATGAAACCGATCTACGTGAAGAATGCCAAGGTGCTCGGCATTGTCGAAGGTGTGGTGCGGAAGCTGCGCTGATTCACGTCCCCGGTAGTTACGCCGTTCGGCCCGGCTATCGCGTCCTAAGCAATCGGCGAATGCGTTGCAGTGCGGCGGCCGTCTGGTCGAAACGGAGCAATTCTTCCTCGGGATCGACGTTCGAGGCTTCCAGGCAACCTTGCTGCAAGGACCCGAGCCCCTCTTGCCCCGGGGTGCCCGTGGTCGGTGCACCGGACGCGTCGGTTTCCCCATAGAGATTTTCACCCACTTTGATCAGTCCTTGCGGATTGGCGAACATGGCCAGTTCGATTTGGCCGACAGCCGTCATCGTCTGGCTGCCCGGCTGGAGAACGGCGACCCGGCCGTCGGCGCTGATCACGATTGCGGTGGCATCCGGCGGGATACTGATCGCCGGTTCAATAAACCGGCCGATTGCGGCCGAGCCCATCACCAGATCGCCATTGGCATTCCTTGCCAGGTTTCCCGCCCGGGTGTAGCGGATCGATCCGTCGGACGGTTCGACGACCTGAAAGAACCCTCGGCCACAGATCGCCAGATCCAGTACGACATCGGTCTCCTGGAGAGCACCTTGCGTGAAATCGGTTCGCACGCCGGCCACGCGAATCCCCGTCCCAACGGCGATCCCGACCGAGGTATAGTTTCCGAGGGCATCCTGCGCCCCGGGCAATCGCTCCTGCCGAGAGGGCAAGTCCTCCAGATCGACCCGGCATCGCTTGAAGGCGGTCGTTTCGACATTGGCCAGATTGTTGGCGATCACCGAAAGCTTCGCCTGATACGCCGTGACGGCCTGTTGAAGGATCCGAGCCACTTCGAGGTCAACCGGAGCGTTGCCGCGCGATCGATTGCCGCGCCGGGACCGAGCATTCGTTCGTGGTGCGTCCAATTCCAAGTCGCGTGGAATCGCGAAGCTCCTCGCGATCTTCTCCGGATGCCGGGGCGCTCGGTCCGGGCCACTCGGCGCTCGCTGCCCCGTGTCGGGCCCATTGGGCGAAACGACGGGCCGGCGTGGCTCCTCGACATCATTGAGCAAGATCATGCGATGCAGGTCGACTTCCGGCGGACTCAGCGCTCGACGAAGCGGCTCTTGGGCTCGCGTGAGCGATGCCGGTCCAAGCGCGAGCAAGGCAACGAAAGACGAAAGAACCAAGACGAAACGCAATTCTGATCGACTCATGTGAATCTCCTGTTACGCCGATTTTTCGAGCGAAGTAACCTGGTTAAGTTTGTTGTAGAGCGTCTTCAGGCTCACGCCGAGCTCCTTGGCCGCCTTCGACTTGCTGCCGTCGTGGCGATCCAAGGCGTCCTCGATGGCCTGCATTTCCACTTCGCGGAGCGTCGACGGCCCGACCATCTTCATCGTCGGTATCGGAGCGTCATTCGCCGTGAACCGGCGTGGCAGATGCTCCGGCTCGATCGGGCCGCCGTCGCAAAGGATCAACGCATGTTCAATCACGTTGGCCAACTCGCGGACGTTCCCCGGCCACGCGTGCTCCGCGAGCATGGCAAGCGTCTCGGGTGCGAACATCTCGTTGCCGGTTCGTTTCGGTGCGCCGAATCGGGCCGCCAAGTGTCGAGCCAACCGAGGAATGTCGTCGACTCGCTCGCGCAGCGGCGGCAACGTGATCTCGAACGTGTTCACGCGATACCAGAGATCCTCGCGGAACTCGCCGGCGGCGACCATCTCCTCGAGCTTTCGATGCGTCGCACACACGACGCGCACGTCGCACGTGAACGATTCGTTATCGCCGACACGGCGGATCTCGCCGCTCTCGAGGAACCGCAGCAGTTTCGCCTGCAGCGGCTTGGGCAACTCGCCGATCTCGTCGAGGAAAAGCGTCCCGCCGTCGGCCACCTCGAACAGCCCGACGCGGTGTTCGTCGGCGCCGGTGAACGCACCTTTGCGATGCCCGAACAGTTCGCTCTCGATCAGGTGCTCCGGCAACGCCCCGCAGTTGATCGGCACCAGCGGCATTTCGGCCCGCAGGCTCCGGTCGTGCAGTGCCCGGGCGACCAACTCCTTGCCGGTCCCCGTCTCGCCGAGGATCAACACGGTCGAATCGGTCGGAGCGACTTTCGAGAGCAGCAGGTCGACGCATTTCATTCCGGCCGATTCACCGACCAGGTCCGACTTGCCTTCGATCCGCTCCAGCCGTTGCTTCAGCGCACGGTACTTGTTGGTCAACTCGCGCCGCGCGGCAACACGTGTGAGGAGCGACTCGATCTCCACGAGCCGACAGGGCTTCGTCAGGTAGTCGAACGTCCCGTGACGCAAGGCGGCCACCGCCGTCCGCAGCGACGACTTGCCGGTCAGCACGACGGCCTCGGTGTCGGGCGAAAGCTCTTTGGCCCGGGCAATCACGTCGATGCCGCCCAGCCCGGGCATGTCCAGATCGACCAGAATGCAGTCGTACGTGTTCCGCTCGAGTGCGGCCACGGCCGTGGTGCCGTCGGGACAGACGGTTACCTCGTGTCCCATGCGTGGAAGCTCCAGACGCATGAGTTCCTGCAGCGACTTCTCGTCGTCGGCGAACAACAGTTTCAAACTTTTATGCGGCATGATGGCGACTTTCGATCTCCTCGTTGGTTTCCATGAGCGGCAATCGTATGGTAAACGTGGATCCACGGCCGGCGCCCGGGCTCTCGGCCTCGAGCGTTCCGCCGTGGTCGGTGATGATCCGCGAACTGATCGACAATCCCAGCCCGGTCCCCTGCCCAACTCCCTGCCCTGCCCGGCGGCGCGTGAAGAACGGTTCGAACACCTGGGCCAGCACGTCGGGATCCATGCCGCAACCGGCGTCGTCGAACGTCAGTCGGGCCATGCCGTTGTCCGTGTGCAAGCGAACCGTGACGACCCCTTCATCGTGGGAACTGTCCATCGCGTTGGTCAGCAGATTGAGCACGACCTGCTTGATCTCCTGCGCGTTGACCGGCACGATCAGCGGTTGCTCGTGCGCGAATTCGACGCTCTTTCCCTGATACCGACCCAAGTGGCCGATCATGTCGACGACGTCGCGAACCAACTGCGCGAGATCCGTCGCCCGGCGTTCCGTCGGCCCGACGCGCGAGAAGTCGAGCAGCTTCTCGGTGATTTCCTTGCAGCGAAACGCTTCGTCCTGGATCATCTGCAGATAGCGGTCGACAACTTCGGACGGGCCGGTGTCGCTGGTATCCGCCGCGTGAAGCATCTCCTCGATTCGCCCTTGCAGCGACTCGGCGCACATGGCGATCGACGCCAACGGATTGTTGATTTCGTGGGCCACACCGGCGGCCAGGAACCCGACGCTGGCCAATTGCTCGCTACGCACGGCCTGCTTGGTTCGCTGCCGGACCTGGGCATCGAGGTCGTCGCGGATGGTTTCGAATCGGTCGGTCATCGCATTGAACGCGTCGGCCAGTTCGGCCATTTCGTCCTGGCCGTCGACGTGGATGCGATGGCCGAACTGTCCGGCCGCCACCTTGCGCGACCCGTGAATGATGACGCGCAATGGCCGGAGTATCCATTGCCACGACAGGCGGACGAACAGTGCAAAGATGATCAGAGCCGCCAGAAACGTCGTGATCCAGGTGCCGACGATCAGCGTTCGGTATTTGCCGCGGACCTCCGACGCGAAGCCGCGAAGTCGTCCGTGCAAGTGACTGGGCAACTCGGCAGTCAGGTCTTGCAGAGCAGCCAACTCGGTGTCGAGACCGTCGACGTCCAGCGTATCGAAAACCCAGTCTTCGTTCTGGTTGGCCCGTTCGATGCGGCCGAGCGATTCCTCGATCTTGCAAACCGTCACCCATTCGCTGCACGTATCGGCCATGTCCGCGCTGGACGGCGTCTCACTCCGCAGGCAGCGGCGATAGTCGTCCAGTGTGTCGCCGACCTCGGTGAACTTCGAGCGAAAATCCTCGCGAACACGTACACGCAACGTCGGACCGCTGTGGGACGGATCGAACGTAACGGTTCGCAATCCCCGCAGTTCGCTCAGCGTAATGCGCAGATCGGCCACGTCGCGGCTCAGTTGGGCCGCCAACGGCAACTCGCGAACGCGGCTCCTGAGGCTCTTGACCAGACTGCGATAGGCGTACGTCGCATACAAACCGCTGCCGGAGAGAATCCCCACCACCAACACCAGCAAGCCGAAGCCGATCAGAAGCTTAAAGCGAATAGGTCTTCCAGCGAGCAAAGCGACCTCCTTGTCGCACCAACGACGGCGTTCGTCCTGAACGTAGCACGCTAGAGTGTATCCGCGAGTGGCCTATCATGACAAGACGAAGATCGTACGCGATTTCAGCCCCGAAGGGGCGTCAGTCAATAGCCCAGGGCGTGAGCCCTGGGAATGCTCGCAAAAACGCCCTCACAAGCCCCGAAGGGGCGACAGAACCGTTCGCCTTGCCCTTCTGCCGCCCCTTCGGGGCTCTTGCGTTGTTGGAACCCGGACTCCCAGGGCTAACGCCCTGGGCTATTCACTACCGCCCCTCCGGGGCTAGTTTCCGGCGAACCAAGCATCTCGATGCCAGGAACCTTGGCTGTCACAGGCCGTCAACATGGGAAACACACGGAGATTGGGCCAACAGGCTGTTGGCCCGACCCACAGTCTCGGGCGAGGCCCAAGCGACCTCAGTCGAACACGTTGCTGCCGTCGCCCGCTGGACCGGCCGTGTCACGATCGCCGCGGCTTTGCTCTTTGAGTTGACCCATCAGGAAGTCGATGGCCTGAAAACATTCTCGGACGGCCGTGGCGTGGTTGCCGGATGTCTCGGCCGATTTTGCCCGATCGATCATCGCATCGAGCTTTGGCCGGTCGCCCAACCAGTTTCCTTCGACCGCCGCGTCGCGTAATTCGTCGACGATCTCGTGGATTCGGCCGACGAATTCGCCGTCGGGTCGACAGGTACACGCCGTATAGGGGCCACGTCCCAAAGGTCGCCCTGTCGCGTGCGCTGCGTCGTCCGTGCCCCCGTAGCGCCCGACCAGGGCGATAAGGGCCGCAATCATCGCCCCGACCAGGCCGACCGCCATCGCCGGCCAATGTTGCATGACGGCGGCCCCTGCTGCGGCCATCGCCAGCACGCCCATCACCGTCCAGAGCGCCGGGTGGACCGGCCGAGCGGTTCGATGTGGCGGGGAATCGTCGGTCTGCGTGTCATTCTCCCGGGCTTCCAGCGGGCCGACCACTCGGGCGACGATGACCGTGATGTTGTCGGGCCCTCCGCGCAGATTGCCCAAGTTGACCAGTGCTCGCACGGCTTCGTCCGGCGACATGCACCCGAGGATCGTCCCCATCTCGTCGTCTTCGACCGGGCCCGACAGACCGTCGCTGCAGAGCAGAAAACTGTCTCCCACGGCAATCGGAAACGGGCCCTCGGTGTCGACCTGCACCGTCGGATTGGGGCCGAGCGACCGGGTAATGATGTTCTTGGGGATGTGGTCGGTGTTCACGTCGGCCGAGAGTTGGCCGGCCTCTCGCATTTCCCAGACCAGGCTGTGATCGAACGTCAACTGCTCCAGTCGATCTCCCCGGAGCCGATACGCTCGGCTGTCGCCGACGTGTGCCAGCACCGCCCCCTCGGGCATCAGCAGCATGGCGGTGCCGGTCGTGCCCATGCCCTTGAATTCCGGGTCGGCCTGGCCACGGCCGTGGATCTGGCCGTTTGCCTCGTGCACGGCGGTGGCCAGCGCTTCGGCCGGGGGAAGGTCCGACAGCTTGAAATAGGTCAGCGAGACCGCATCGACGGCCAATTTACTGGCCAGTTCGCCCGCCGCATGGGCTCCCATGCCGTCGGCGACCATGAAGAGGTGGCCTCGCTGCCGCCATGCCTCCTGGCTCCCCGCGATCACCACACTCATGGCGTCCTGGTTATTGGCACGCCGAAGCCCCACATCGCTCAGTGCGGCGTGCTCGAGGCAGTGTTCCCAGATGTCGGTCGGCTGATCCATGTTTTCGGCCAAGTCTGCCGGGGAAGTAGCTTTTGTGGGTGACGGGCAACACATCCCAAGTATTGTAGTGCAATGCTAACCAATCAATTCTAGCTGCGCGGACAAGCCTGAGCTAGGCCGGCTCCTGGTGAATCGGGAGAATCCGGGCTAGGCCTGCGGCGGCCGGGCCACTATACTTCGGCCCCGTTTCCTCCCGGCCGTGGGTGTTTTGTCATGCTTCGAACCGCTTTTCAGCGTTCTTTTCAGCGTTCTTTTCGATGCTGGCTTCCCTCGCTGGGACCACTCGTCGTGATCGTGCTCTGCATGGGCCAGACCGGGTGCGTTCAGCGTCGGATGATGATTCGCAGCAATCCGCCGGGCGCGTTGGTCTATGTGGACGATTACGAAATCGGGGTCACGCCCATCTCGAGCAATTTCACCTATTACGGGCAGCGGAAGATCCGTCTGGTCAAAGACGGCTATGAAACGCTTACGGTCATGCAGTCGATCCCCGCTCCGTGGTATCAGATCCCGCCGTTGGACTTCGTCAGCGAGAACCTGGTGCCGGGCGAGATTCGCGACCGTCAGACGTTCAGCTATCAGTTGACACCGCAGCGGGTCGTTCCGACCGACCAACTGCTCGGCCGGGCCGAGAGCCTTCGACGGGGAATGCACACGATCGGCGCGGTCGGGCCACTCTCGCCAACTCCGGCCTTCCCAACTTCGCCTACGATGCTACCGCCCGAGCAGATACCGATGCCCCAGGGCATCGGAGGACGGACGATGAGGGAACTGCCGTAGCACGTAGCTACTTGATCCCCGAGCTGGGTCGAAAGGCGCCTCGCACGCCGACCAACTCGGGATGCCGGGCGATGTTGTCGGTGAAGACGCGAACATCGTGGACGATCGGCCCCAGTTGCTCGCTGAGTTCGTCGATGTTTTCCGCTGCCCGATTGAGGCTGTTGTAGAGTTGCGGATCGTTGACCAACCGCCCCAAGGTCCCGTCGGGGTTATTGAGGCTCTCGCTGAACTGCACGAGCCGGACCATCAGCAGGTCGAGGTTTTGCGTTCCCCGATCCAGCCGGGCAAGCATCTCGGGGTTGCCCAGCTTCTCGGTGAAGCCTTGCATGTTGTCGAGATTCTTTTGCACGATCGCCATCGCCCGGCTCACCTGGTTGACCGTGGCGTGGGTGTCGTGGATGAGTTGGGGTAGGTCGGCCATCGCCTGACGCATTTGTGCTCGCGCCTCGGGATCGGCGATCAGGTCGTTGGCGTTGTCGGCCACGGTCTGGACCGCCCTTAGCGATTCGTCGGCGCGGAGGATCATCTTGTGGATGTTCTCTTGATTCCGATCGATCATCTCACCGACCTTGACGAGAACGTCGTTCATGTTGTTGCTGGTTTCGGCAGCGGACCCAATGGCCTCGGAGAAGCTCTCTTGCAGATCGATGATGATCTTGATCGGATCGGCAGCAGCGACGCCGGTGAGCGTTTCGCCCGGTTTGACCGGCGTGTCGAGTGCGTCGGGTCCGTCGGAGCGGATGAAGTTCAGCGAGGTGTCGCCCAACAGCGACGAGTCGATGCGGCAAACTTCATCGTGATAGATCTGCCGCTTCTTTTCGATTTCGGCCGTGACGGTGACCGTGCGGTCGTCGTTCAGTTGCACGTCGCTGACGAAGCCGATGCGAATACCGCTCTTGCGGACCGGTGTGTCGACGATGACCTGCGGCGCCTCGCGAAACTTGATATAGACCGTGTAGTTTCCATGGACCATCGAGGGGAGGTCGCCGAAGAGCAGCGCCAGGATGCCGGTGATCAGCAGGCTGGCCAGCACCATCACCCCCACTCGGAATTGAACGACCCGTTCGTCCACGATCAGCCCCCGTCGTTCTGTGCACGCATTTCCATAAGCCGCCCCCCCGCTTCACCCGCGACGAATTGCGAGACTCGGGCGTCCGGTGCGGCGTCGATCTTGTCGGCCGGCCCGTCGTAGAGGATCTGCGACTCGGTCGGATCGAGTCGCGCGAGCGGATAGAGCATCACGATCCGATCGGCCACCTTCTGCGCGGTTCGCATATCGTGCGTGACGACGACACTGGTGACCGGGTGCTGTTGCCGCGTGTGGAGGATCAACTCGTTGATCACGTCGCTCATGATCGGATCCAGCCCGGTCGTCGGCTCGTCGTAGAGCATGATCTCCGGCTCCATGGCCAAGGCGCGGGCAAGCCCGACTCGCTTGCGCATTCCGCCGGAGAGTTCGGCCGGCTTCTTGGCGATGATATCTTCCGGAAGCCCGACCTCCGCCAGTCGCGTAAACACGATGCGGCGGATCTCGGCCTCGCTGGAGGTTGTGCGTTGCCGCAACGGAAAAGCGATGTTCTGGGCGACCGTCATGCTGTCGAACAGGGCCGCCTGCTGAAAAAGGAAACCGAAACGGATTCGCTGTCGCGTGAGTTCCTTTTCGCTCAGTTGGATCAGGTCCATGCCGTCGAACATGACCCGACCGTCGCTCGGCTCGATCAGCCCGATGATGGTCTTCAACAGCACGGTCTTCCCGCAACCGCTCTCGCCGATGATCGCGACGGTCTCGCCTCGGGCGATCTGCAGCGAGATGTCACGCAACACTTGCTGCCGGCCGAAGTGGACGCTCAGCCGGTCGAGTTGGACCAGCGGTCGGGTCGCGTTGGAGGTGATGTCAACCATGGGAACAATCGGTTCTCGTAGAAAAGTAGGGTGGGCACTGCCCACCAAAAACCGAGGGGAACACGTCAAGCGAGTTTTGGTGGGCAGTGCCCACCCTACCGCGTTTTCAACATGCTGCTAAACAATCGTCAGTACCTCGGGCCAAATCGAGTAGTAGATGCCGTTGGTGAAGATCCCCAACAGCAAGTCCAGCAGCAGAATCATCACAAAGGAATAGACAAAGGCCGCAGTCGCCGCCCGGCCCACGCCCTCGGCGCCCGGGTCGCAATTGAATCCCCGGTAACAACTGATCATCGCGATCGCCGCGCCGAAGAAAAGGCTCTTGAAGACGCCGACGAACAGGTCGAAGTTGCCGACGAACTTTCGGGAATTCTCCCAGTAGAAGTGCGGATCGATACCCTGCAGATAGATGCCGTAGAAGGCTCCGCCGACCACGCCCATGAAGTCGGCCATGATCGTCAGCGCGGGAATCATCAACAGGCAGCCGAGGAACCGGGGAACGACCAGGTGGTGGATCGGATTGGCGCCCATGGCGGCCAAGGCGTCGATCTGCTCGGTCACGCGCATCGTACCCAGTTCGGCGGCCATCGCGCTGCCGACTCGACCAGCCAGCATCGTGGCGGCCAACACCGGCCCGAGTTCGCGAACCAGCGACAAATTGATGACCGCACCCAATCGCGACTCCATGTGCAGCACGCGAAACTGATCGTAGCTCTGCTCGACCAACACCATGCCGATAAACGTGCCCGTCAACGCCACCACCGGAAGACTCAGCACGCCGATCTGGTAGAAACTGGGCATGAGGTTCTCGCGGCTCGGCAACCGGGTCAGCAGCCACCGCATCGTCCGCATCGTGAACAGAAAGATCGAGCCGAGCCCGATGATCCAATCGACCAGCACACTGCCGAAGTCGGCGATCCAATCGACCACCGCTTGCATCAACCCGGCGACAATGCCGGGCGAGGTCGCCATCGAGATGTTCGAATCGCCGGCCATATCTCGCCAGACTTCCTATATACCCTAGATAAACATCCGTCACGCCGACGCACCGACCACGGGGTCGCAGCTCGGCAACAAGACTCCTCGTGTCTCTTTCGTCGCGATGACCTTGAGGCTTGAGTAAACCCTGCCGATAAGTAAAGATGCGGTGGCTACGCAAGATGAATCCCTTCGACCGCGTCATACATGCGAGGCCATCCCACGTTTAGCCAATCAACGTTCAGCGGCCGGGCTTGCCCCAATACCGTTTAATCTAGCGTGGCAAACCGTGTTAGCCCGGTCGCCTGCGACCGGAAAATACGTTGGATTCCACAATGAACCCGTCGCGGGCGACGGGGCTAACAGCGCATCTTAAAGGTTCATCGCAGATTTGCGTACCTCCAGGCAGACATCCGGGGGAGTACCGGTGCCTCTTCTCTGTTGCCGGGCCGCCATACCCCCAACACCACGGACTTCGGCGCATGGATGAGCACCGCACAGGCACCGGTACTCCCCCTGTACGTCTCCCAGGTACGCATTAGTGCGATGAGCCATCTTAAACGGTATTGGGGCTTGCCCGGCGCGTTTTGCGGCCGAGCCGAATGTTGTCGAGTCAAACTGCCGTAGCTACGTTCGCCAGAACGTGGCCGCGACCCTTGGACACGCCCCACGTTCTGGCGAACGTGGCTACAAACCCAACGTCGGGCAAGCCCGACGGCTAACGATTACGTCACTCAACGTCGTGTTGTGGTGCGAATATGCGCAAGAAAAAGCCCGGGCGTGTCGGTACACCCGAGCTTTGGAATATCGAACGTCTGTCAGACCGCGTGCGATGCGGGTACTACTCGTCTTTGGAGCCCTCTTCGCCCGGCGATCCTCCATCGGCGGCGGCGCCGACGGTTGGCGGGGTTTCGGCCGGTTCGCTGGTTGAGCTTTTGAAGACGAGTTGCTTCTTGTCGCCGACTTCCTTGACGCTGACCATGATCTTGTCCTTGCCTTGGAACTCGCCCTTGAGGAGCTCTTCGGAGAGCGGATCCTCGACGAAGTTCTCGATCGCTCGCCTCAGAGGCCGGTCACCGAAATAGAGGTTCGACCTATTCTTTATGAGGATCTATTTGGCCTCTTCGTACAATGTCAGCGCCAGGCGATGTTCCATGTGTGGCTGGGTC
>JAZFUB010000241.1:0-10550 GCA_036447015.1 Thermoguttaceae bacterium
TCACGTGCCGCTGGGTGTCGACAAGGATGTGGATTTCGTAGGTCGGACTGTTGGGGTGTTTGAGAACCACGAGCGTCCGGCCGTCGCCTTGCGGTCGCAACTCGACCGAATGAGCGGCATGAGATCGTTCGAGCGAGCGGAGCACGTGACCGCCGAGCCCCAGCGGCGGACGACTCCGATCCAACTCGGTCGACGTGCGAACGCGGCCCAGGCCGAAGGCTTGCGAAAAGATACCCCGCCGGTGGTCGTCGCACCAATTCACGAGCGTCTGCGAACCGGCCGAACGGCTGCGCATCAACCATGCGTCGGGCGAGACCAGCGAGAACGTCTCGGAGCGGGACGTTAGGCTATCCCATCGCACGTCGAACGATTCCTGTCGGCGCTCGATCCGCAGCCCACCGTCCAGCGCGGCCAGTTGTCGCGTTCGCAACAGGCTCTCGGCCAGCTTGCGCGCCGCGGCCGGCCAACGCTTCTCGGCCGGCAGGGGCGTTTCCTTCGTCGGTGCCGGTGACAACCCGGGGAACAACGTGTCGACCCACTGAACGTAGCCGTACTGGATCCCGTAATTGCCACGGCCGTACGACTCGTTGCCAACGTAGTAGGAGCGTGATGACCTGGATTCCAGGACGGACAGCTTGCGCTTGAAGGCACCGTCGTATCGCTCACCGGTGAAGGCGTACAGATCGGCGTTATCCTTGTGGTGGGGGTAGAGGGCCGACATGGCCAAGGGTTCGCCGAGCCGCAGCCCCCGTGCACTCTCGCGTTTGCTGCCGAACACCTCGTCGGCTTCCCATTGCAAATCCTCCCTCGCCCGCTGCTCGAAGAGTGCGTCGTCGCCGATTCCCAATTTGTCCGCCTCCAGGTCGCCGGCCAAAAAGTCGCCGAAGTCGCTCTCGTCACCTCCATAGCGACGATAGTCGAGCGATTCGGAGTCCATCGGCTGCGCCGTCGAAACCGGCCCGCCCATGGGTCCGGAGATGCGTGATTTGAAGCTGGGGAGTCGCTTATGCAGTTCGAAGCCGTCGAAGGAATCCCCGGCGCCGGCCATGCCGTTAAAGTACCTGTAACTGACAGTGCTGCTGCCCGCTCTGCTCAAATCGGCGACGTCCCAAACCCTGGTCGCCACGCGGCCATTCCGATCGATCGCTTGAAAGACCTCGGCGTGGCGGCCCAAGGCGGCCAGTCGGCGGAGCACGTCGCGGCGCAGGCCGATCCGCCAGTTGCCTGCCCGACGCATCTGCTGTTGGATCAACTCGTAGTCGGCCCGATCGCGTCCTTCGGCAAAGAACCGCTCGCCGTCGCGCATCTGGAACCGCCGCTTGACCTTGAACCGTTCGCGGTCCTCGTCGCTTTCGAGCACCAACAACGACGTGTAGGGCGTCATGATGTGATACTCTTCGGACAGCCCGATGATTTCGTCTTTGACGGTCGAGGAGGTGCCCTGCTCGAGCAATTCGTCCAGATGCATGCGTGCCCAGAGCCGCGGGATGAACGAGTTGCCGTGCTCGGCGTCTTCGAGTTCGAGTTGCGCACTGAAGCGAATCGGCTGGTCTCCTTGCATCCCGGTGACGATCACGCGACCCGTCTGGTTCCGGCCCTCGGGCAGATAACGGCCCAACAGGATTTGCTGCGTCCCGGCGGCCAGATTCGGCAATTGCTCGGGATAGACCCGGGCCGTGCGAAGGCCTTCGAACTGCACCTTCAGGTCGCGAAGCCCCGGTCGGGTGATCTCGCCCAATAGTTCCAACGCAACGGCCTGCGGTCCCTTCTCGCCGCCGATCTGACGGACCGACCCGCCGCCGAGCGATGCGATCGTCTTCAGCACGATCGGCTCGAAACTGCTACCCAGCGCCACCGCATGGCACGTGGCCTTGCGATTGCCGAACAGGAGTTTCAAGCGTTTGCCCAGCGCCACCGGGTCACCGTCGGTGGTCGTGGTGATGCCGTCGCCGATGTAGATGACCTGCGTCTTGGGGCCGCATCGCTTCAATGCCGAGGCAAACGTCTTGTCCAGGTCGGTCCATCCGAGCGAAACTCGGCCGTCGAGGAATCCTCGCACGACGTCGATATTCTTCTGATTGGCGGGCCTCGCTTTGTCAAAGACCCAATTGCAGTCGACGTCGCACGTGGCCAGGTTGAGCCGGTCCTCGGGCGTGAGCGAAGAGAGTAGCGCCGCAACGAACTGGGCCTGCCGCTGGCGGCCGTCGTCGTCGATCGAGGCGGACGTGTCGGCCAGCACGAGCAACTCGAGCGGCTCGCCGTCGGGCAGGATGTCTCGCTGCCATTGGCCGGACTCCGAAGGGGGCGCCAGTTGCAGCATGAAATAGCCGTCGTCACCACGGCGGTGCGGAATCATCACCACGTTGGATTGACCTCCGGCGACTTCCACGATCACCTCGAAGTCTCGCGTCGGGGTGTACTCTTGGGCGCTGAATTCGACATGGGCCGAGTGGGCCGTCCGATCGATCCGCGTGGTGTGCGTCGGCGACGTCACGGAGGCCAACGGCAGCTCGGAACTGATCTTCACGTCGAGCGACAGTTCCCGAAGCGGAAACTGCTTGAGCATCTCGCTCTGCAACGCGTAGCTGTAACGGTAGCGATTCTCGCGCAGCGGCAGCACCTGCGTGTAGGTGATTTTGATGCGTTTCTCGCTATGCGGGAAGATTGGGAACACCCGAGCCTTGAAGATGTTGCCGCCGGTCCATTCCAACAAGCCCGGGTCGCGACGCTCGCGGAGGATCGTCTCGTAGATTTCGCGCGCACGCTGTTTCTCGACCACGTCGGCCTCGACCAGTTTGTCGCCGATCCACATGCCGAAGCCCGAGATCGACGCGTCCTGGGGCAAGGGGAAATAGAAGACACCTTCGAGTTGGGTCTTCGTGTGGTTGACGAACGATTCCTCGACCACGGTCCTCGCGATCTGGTCGCGGATATCGACCGACACCTTGTGGTAACCGACCGTCAGCGGCACATCACGCCCATCGACCTTGGCCACCAGCGAACCGAGCGATTCGTCGGTCGTCGTGCCCTCGAACCCGCGAAGCCATAGCGGCGGCGACTTGACGTCGACGAATTCTTCTTTATCGAGCCGGAGGATTCGCGTCTTCTTGACCGTAAGCTTCTGCTGATTGGGCCCAAGCACTTCCAGCGGTGTTTTGGCGTCGGCAACCACCTTCAATTCGCCCGAGATCACGCGAATCTGGTTCGGCTTGACCAGTTCGATGAGCGAACCCGGGCCCAAGGTGACGTCGACCCGCGAGACGAGGCGAATGGCGGCCGCGTTGGCCCCTCGCACGTCGGTTCGCAACCAATCGCCCGGCTTGACCGTCATCCGGCCTCCCACGGGCGTCCATCGGCTGTGCATCACCGGCTTGATCGACGCGATGCCCTGCACGTCGGAGATTTTGCCGATCCGGCCGTCTTCGGTCAACGTGTCGCCGACGACGAACAGTTCCTCGTCGACCGGCTCGTTCATTGCAAGCAGTTCGATCTTGGTAATCGGTTCGAGGCGACCGTTGCGCCGGGCTTTCGTTTCGATCCAGCGCAATCGGCGCGTCGAGGCTTCGACCAGCGCTTCGAGTTGAACCGTACCGTCGGGCGAGGGGATCTCGATCCGGTAGACGTCGCACTCGACCCCTTCACGCTCGACCCGCTGGGCCGGCTTCTGGGCCTTGGTGTACTCGCCCTCGGGCAATTCGAGCACGGCCAACAAATCGAGCCCCGCTTTGTCGTCGTGGAAATAGGACGTCGGCCCAGACGTTGCCCGATTGGCCTTCTCGTCGATCGACCAGAGTCGTTTGCCGCGGGCGATCCGATAGGTGCCGTCCGGTTGGTTCCAACGCAATTGGCCCGGCTTGGCCCAGGCTTCGGTCGACTTGCCGTGTTGGGTGATCTGCAGATGGAGCGATTCGGCCGCCGCGACCTGTTGGAGCACCTTGCCGAAGGCCAACGCAGTGTCGTCTCCCGACGGCGAGAACCAGAGCGTCGACGCCAAGACGACCGTTGCGGCTACCGCCGCTGCCAAACCTCGCATGACTAGAGTTACCATCAGACGCTTCCTTCTGGGGAGAGACTTTTCTTGTTGTGGGGACGCTTCGGCAAACACCTTGGTCGATTGCTCGCGGAGCCGGTCCAACAGCGCTTCGTCGGGGGGCGTCGGCTCGGTGCCGGCCGATTCGAACAGGGCCGCCAGCCGCTCATCTTCGTGATGATCGTTATCGTGTGGGTTCATGGCATTTGCCTCCCATCGCCGTCTTCAGAGCATGCCGAGGTCTTGGCCAGCGCCCAGCGAAACGCCTTTCTTGCCCGGGCCAGCTTGCTGCGGACGGCCGTCGACGAGGAGTCGCTCGCCCCGGCGATTTCTTCGACTGTGGCGCCGTCGAGGTATTTGGCGGTCAGTAGCGTCTCGTAATCGGTCGGCAATTCGGTCAACGTTGCCCGAACCATCGAGGAGAGTTCGGCGGTGGCCAGAACCTCGTCGGGGGCCTCCCGACCGTTGTCCAGCCAGCGGAGCACCTGCCGTGCGCCCCCGGCCATCAGACGCCGGTAGTCTCTTGCCCGATCGTGTCGTTTTTGTTGGCGATAGTGTAGTGCCACTTGTCTTCTCGCAATTCCGCTGAGCCACATCCAGAGCGACCCGCGAGCCGGATCGTAACGTCGGGCCGAACGTGCGGCGGCCAGGAACGTTTCCTGTACGACGTCACCGATGTCGGCCGAATCGGGACCCATGGCGCGTGCGACCGAGTGCCAGACCGGCCGGCAATAGGCGTCGTACAACGCCTGCCAGGCCTCGGTCTCGCCCTCGCGCAATCCCTGGGCTACTTCCAGTTGAAGTTGATCATCCATAGACGGTTGTTTCCGCCGCTGCCGTGCAAAGTGAGTCACCTTACTCTATGCTTTGCGCTTGGCGGCCCTGATGTGTCGCTATTCAATATAAACATACGGCAGAAAGCCCGAGTTTTGGTCAAACTTCGAGCTTCCTAGGATTATGCCGACCCACGTTCATAGACGGTCTGCGAGCGAAAACGTTTCCCCGAATGGAAGAGAATTGGGAGAAACACAACCTTTCGGCCAGGCGAGTCTACATCTGCCGCGGGGCATGCGGTTACCAGTCAGGCGGCGGAAGCTCGCCGTTTGGTCGCACGGACTTGGCACGCAAGGCAAGGCATTTGGACCTTCCCGCCACAAGTCGGGCAGCGCACGGGGACACCGGCCGGTGGGATGAATTCGCTGGGATCGTGCCGCCGCCCGGCCGAGCGATCGGCCCGTCGACCCAGAGCGATCGCGTTGACCGTCCCGCGGCTGATCCCCAGGCGCCGGGCAATCTCCCGTTGCGAAATCTCTCCTTTACCCAACAAATCACGGATTTCACTGACGATACTCGGTGCGATCATCTTTCGAGTTCCTTCCTGACGCTGAGGGTCCAAAAGTCGCCAATCTCTGGGTACGGTTCCGTCGTCTCGTCGTCCATTTCGAAAATCTCCAGCATGTCGTCTGGAATCATGCCCAGCGGGATCAGGCCGGCGGGCGAGAATCGTGGCTCGATGGGGCTCAGTGGATTGCGAACGAGCGGGCGTCGTCCGCGTTTTCGGCTCAGCTCTCGTCTCATTAGCGTCGTTCGTCTCATTGGCGTCTTTCGTCTCATGGTCGAGGTCCTTCATGCTAGATGTCCGATAAATTGACCCGTCCGGGGCCGAGTCGACCACGATCGCAGGCAGATGCCAACTTGATCGGATCACTCGGCACGAACGGTACGCTAGCACAAAATGTACATAAGTACAACCATAGTTTTGGACAGTATATGCCCTTTTTGTGTCGTATATTAGAATTCGGATCGTTATCGAATGTTGGGAAACACGGCAATCGCGTGCTGGACTCTTGCCACAATTTTGCCTAGAATAACCCATTACGGGGAGGTCGGACCGGCCGGCTGACGCATACGGTGGAGAAAGCATGACACTTCAACCCTACGAACCCAAGAAACTGGATCAGTTCGCACTTCAGTTACTCGACGTCGCGGCGATGCTCCGCGAAATGGCCAATAGCAGCCGCGAGCACGGAATCAGCGACTTGGCCTTGCATGACAAGAAAGCCCAGGAGTGGTGCGCCAGGCTTCACGACTGGACGCACAAGGCCCAGGCCGAGCTCGACGTCAAGATCCGGCAGAATCGGGCTCGGCGACGCGCTCTGACCGCCGGTGAATAGTCCAGTTCTATCAACTGTTCCGACGTTGCGGATCTCCCGCCCTAGGATAGGCCGTCGCCCTTGGCATGAAGGCCGGCCGTAGCTGCGGCCGATGAGAGAGCCTGAGCCGGAATCACCTTGGGACCCATGGGAAACACGGATGTCATTTCAGTGGATACAGGTCGCACTTGTCTTGGGATTCTTGCTCGTCTGGGCAATCGTCGGCGAACTCGTTCTCCACACACGTCGCGGCAGGGGCAACGCCGCGTCATCGCAAACGTTTGGCCCGCTTCATCGAAGCGATTCTCGCGGCTGATCCGATTGCAACAGGAGTTGTTCCCGCTGCGAGGGAGTCAATCGTCGGGCGGCGGCGACTCGGGCGGTGCTCAGCGCCGATTCCAATTGCAGATCCCATAGTCGAACCGTGCTGTCGGGCACCGTATGGGACGGCGTCCTTACGGAGACTGCCGCGCCGGCAACGAGCCAACGGCTGTCGGGACTGATCGCCAACGTGTGGATCGGACCGGCGTGACCGCGAAGCACGATCGATGCCACGGTCGTATCTTCGGCTTGAAGGTCCCAAAGCCGTACCGTCCTATCGAGGCTACCCGTGGCAATCCAGCGTCCGTCCCGACTGAATGCCGCGCATCCAACGCAGTCGGTATGGCCCGCAAGCACGATCGATTCGGACCGTGGGTCTTCGGCCGAGAGATTCCACAATCGGGCCGTCGTATCGAAACCGCCGGTGACGAGCCATTGTCCGTCGGGACTGATCCTCGCGGTGGCAATCCAACCGTGATGTCCGGCCAAGACGACCGGATTGACGTTCGGGTCGCGCGACTGGAGGTCCCAGAGTCGAGCCGTGCCGTCGTAGCCTACGGTGGCCAATCTCCGGCCGGCCGGCCCGACGGCAATCGCGCTGACGCGTCCCTCGTGGCCACGAAGCACGATCTGTTCGGCCGCGGGAAACCTGGCCTGAAGGTTCCACAGCCGAACGGTTCCGTCGTCTCCGGCGGTGATGACCCAGTGGTTGTCGGCGGTCACGATGGCCGTGCGGATCGGTTGATCGTGGCCTCGCAGGATGATCGGATCGGCAGACGGATCCACGGCCGTGAGATTCCAGAGTCGGGCCGCATTGTCTCCGCCGGGCTCACCGCCGCCGGTCACCACGCCGTGGCCGTCGGGTGTGAAGGCGACCGCATGGATCGGACCACAGCGGGCGCTGAGCACGATCGGCGACTGCATCGGGTCCGCGGCGGCCAGGTTCCAAAGCGTCAAGGTCGACCCTTGATCGGCAATCGCCAGCCACTGGTCGTCGGGGCTGATCGCCACGGTCGTAATCGGGGCGCCGAATCCACGCAGCACGATCGGCGATGCGGCGGGAGGATCGGACGAGAAATCCCACAGCCGCGCGGTACGATCCTCGTCGACCGTCACCAGCCAGTGTCCGTCGCTCGTGAACTCGGTGGCTCGGATCGTTTCTTCGTGACCGGGCAGCCCTTGGGGATCGACCTGCGCCATTGCATCTCGCAGAACTTGTTCGGTCGTCATGCTCGGCCGCATCCCCGCGCGTAGTTCGGTGTCCAAGGCAACGCCGGCGAGGAACATGCTCTGATCGGGACGACGATCCAGGAGCAATCGCGAGTTCTCGGCCCATTGTCGGGCAACGGCCACGCGTGCCTGACGTTCGGCCATGGCAAGCTCGTCTCGGACCTTTGCGAGATCTTCCTCCGCGTAGCGACAGCGCTGCTCGGCCGATTGGCAACGCTGCTGGGCCGTCCGTTGGGCCGCCAACGCCTCGGTGGCCCGGCGCTGTTGTTGCTCGGCCGTGTTCATTCTTTCGACCGCCAACGTCGAGGCCCGGATGGCACTCGCCTCGGCCAGATGCCGTTGATGGTTCGATTCTTCGAGGCGGTTCGATGTGATGATGTATCCGGCCACACCCACCACCGCGGTGACGAGGATCGTCAGCGCGGTCGTCGCCAACGCAACCGACGCCAGCGGTCTCTTCCAATACCAGCATCGCAACCGCTCCCAGTCGCTCGTTCGCTGCAACTGGATCGGCTCTCCGGCCAACCAACGATCCAACGCGGCAGTCCCCTCGGAACCGTCGCCTTCGAGTGATCCGTCTTCGTCGCTTACGTCCGGCTGGCGCAGATCGACCGTGAAACGAAAGCCGCATGCCTGGCAGATAATCTGTACCGGCCCGTCGCCTCGGATCGCTTCGGTCGGCTCATGGCAAAGCGGACAATCCATCTGCAATACTTCTTGGCCGGTTTTCGGCGTCACGTCGATGCGCTCCGTTGCGCAGGCCGGATGATTTTCACCCACTGGAGTCCCCTTTCGGCATCAGGCCACTCGGTCTTGGACGCTCAGCCTCACTTGGCAGGTTTGGCTCATTTGGCAGGTTCGGCTCGTTTGGCAGGTCGGGTGGGGGCGTGTCGCGACGCGCGGAGGGACATTTTCCGAAAATCCGCTATGCGTGGGACAATGCCTACAACCACGAATCGGCCGAAGTCGGCCCGGTCACTCGAAAATCGAGGACCTTCCCTACAGCCGACAAATCCAGAACAGGCCTCAAAGCACTAACAACTGGCATGACACCGAGGACCGGTGCCGCGGATGGGGATTGTAGCGGTAAGAAGGGAAGTCGCGAATCGGCGGCAGTGAAGTGGGCAAGATGAACCGAGAGGGAGGGTCCGGGCGACTCTTACGATTCGCGTGCCGCCGCGTCGATCATCGCCAGGACGGCTGCTTGAACGGGCCTCGTCAGATTGGGCCATTGGGCAATGATCTTGGCCAGATTGGCATCGATCTCCCGACTGCCGGCAGCCGTTTTCAGCAATGCCAACGGTGAGGCCTGGCGGAAACGGGCCGGTGCGGCCGCAGCGGCGTCTGCCACGAGCGACCGAGAGATTGCATCGCCGTCACCTGCCGGCGGCAACGAGGAGTCGGCATGAATTGCCTCCTTCACGCTCGAATCCACACGATGCGGCTGCGTCCCGTGCCGTCCTGCGGGCCGACTTGGCTCTGGGGTCTCGATCGAACTGGACGCCGCGGCGGCTTGAAGGATTTCGGAAGTCCGCGGCAGGGCTGCGGGCATCCCGATGTTCGGGCCCGTCGGGGGGCGTTGCCGGGAGCCGATCACGGGAGCGCCGACCGAGAGGGACGCGAAGATGTCGTTCTTCGTCGTATCGTTCCGTGTCTCGGCGGGCTCTGTTTCGTTCTCGGCCTCGGTGCTTTCGACCCGTTCGGGCCCGTCCGGATCGTCTGCGAGGAAGCCCAGGTCGAAGAGGCTGCTGGTTCCGTCTTGTGAGACGACTCGCCATTGCCTGACGGGACTCTCCTGCCCGGCGGGGCTCTCTTCTTCCGCCGCGGGCAAAGTCGGTGAGGCGGCCAGTCGATGGATCAGTTGTCCAAACATGTCTTCCACCTTTACGGTGTCCGCGCACGCGATTTCCGAGGTCGCACTCTACGGCGAGCTGCTCTCCACGAACTTCCGCCGACTTCTCGGTTCGAGACACTGCCATGCGTTGCGTAGGCCGTTAGCACCGCCGCAAGACATGTGTTGCACACGCACGGAAGCCCTCTGAAACCCGACCCGCACGCCATGCGGATGGGTCGGGCGAGGTTCCTTGGCCACCCGGCGCACGGCCGCGCAACCGCGAGGCCCGTTCGAGTCTTTCCGGAGGCCGGCGCGAAGAGACCTCGCGCCGCCTCGCGACCCTCGCGACCCTCGCTTGCGGCACGTCGATGCCGGTGGCTCGAACGCCGGGTTACGCGGCTTCGGAGGCCGTCTTGACGTCCGACCACGAACCCTTGTACTGCAACGCTTCGAGCAGTTCGTTGAGGCTCAGCGTCTTGTTTTCCAACTCGAGCGGGATCTCCATGCCCGGGTCGCAGACCAAATCGACGGTGCCGTCGTCGCCGACCAGCTCGTCGAACTGGCGCAGCAATCCGTCCTGAATGGCCTGCCGAACGAGGTGGCCACGGGTAGCCGAGACTTCGCTGGCGCGATCACCCAGGCTGTCGGCGGCTCGTTTGGCCAGAGCGGGCAGGTACTCGCTCGGTACCTCAATGACCTGGGGAATGTAGACTTTCACTTGCATTGTAAGGCTCCTGATCTGAAAACCGAGTGTCCGACGCTGCCCCCCGCGCGAGATCCATTTATCGCACGTACGAACACACATTTGACGTATCGGCTGTCCGAACGTATCGGTTGCACCGATTCTTTCGGTTTTTCGGAATTCCAGGAGTATGACGACCCATTTTGACATGAATTTCCGGTTCATCGCAGATTTGCGTACCTCAAGGCAGACATCAGGGGGAGTACCGGTGCCTCTTCTCTGTTGCCGGGCCGCCATAAC
>JAZFUB010000242.1:0-9470 GCA_036447015.1 Thermoguttaceae bacterium
CAAGCTCTCCTTCGGTACGCAAAGCTCCCGCGGCAGCCGTTTCGCGGAAACGATGCTGACCGTGATCGAGACCTGTCGCCAGCAGGGCCGCCCAGTCTTCGACTACCTCACCGCCGCCATTCATTGCCACCTCGCCCACCACTCCACCCCGTCACTGCTCCCCGGGGCGTGAACGGTTACACGGGGTCCAACAACAAAGCCTAGGGTCGCGCAGCGCAGCCTAGGTAAAGATCGAGCGATGGAACATCAACCTCAACGAGGTTGTACAATCTCCGTGGCGGCATGTGGAACACCTTCGGCGTTCATTTCGTCCGGACCCTTTCGACCCAGGGTGCGCTGCGCGACCCTGGGCTTCGATGTGAAACGCTTTCAGCGTAGAGAAACAGGTACCCGATGCGATCTCGACGTTGTCCCATCACGGCAATCCTGCTGCTTTCGCTGACCGCCTCGGTGCCTTGTGGTGCGGCGGAACCGCTCGGGCTCTATGTCCGCGACGGTGTCGTCTTTCGTGGCGGCAAGCCGTATCGTGGTATTGGGGCGAACTACTTCAGCCTGTTTTCTCGCCGACTGAAGGACCCCTCGGATACGTCCTACCGGTCGCAACTCAAGCAACTGTCGGAAGCCCGCATCCCGTTCGTTCGGTTCATGTGCGGCGGGTTCTGGCCGATCGACTGCGAGCTGTATCTCCGCGACAAACGGGCCTACTTCGCGCTGTTGGATGACGTGGTTGAAGCGGCCGGGGAGAACGACATCGGCCTGATTCCCTCGCTCTTCTGGCACATGTCGACCGTGCCGGACATCGTGGGCGAACCGATCGATCAATTGGGCAATCCCGACAGCAAGTCGATTCGCTTCATCCGCCGCTATACGGAAGAAGTCGTCACGCGCTACCAGGACTCGCCCGCGATCTGGGGTTGGGAGTTCGGCAACGAGTACAATTTGCACGCCGACCTGCCCAATGCGGCGACGCACCGCCCGCCGGTCTGGCCCCAGTTGAAAACGGCCCGTCGGCGAACCGAACGGGATGAGTTGACCTCGGCCCATCTGCTCGAAGCGCTGGCCGCCTTCGCCCAGAGCGTGCGTCGCCACGACAAAACCCGCCTGCTGATCTCGGGCAACTCGATTCCCCGGCCCAGCGCCTGGCACAATACGGCCCAGAGAAGCTGGCAGGAAGACTCGGTCGACCAGTTCGGCCGGATCCTGCTTCGAGATAACCCCGATCCGATCGGCACGATTTCCGTCCACCTTTATCCCCGCGAGAACAACGAGTACTCGGGCCGCGCGAAAGACGTTGCCCAACTGATCGGCATCGTCCAACGCTACGCCCACCGTGCGAAGAAACCGTTGTTCATCGGCGAATTCGGCGTGCCGGCCCAACTCGATACGGAAGAGGAACGGGCCCTGTTCGAGGAACTCACGACTGCCATCGCGGCGGGCGGCGTTCCCTTGGCGGCCTTCTGGGTCTTCGATCATCCGCAGCAGAACAAGACCTGGAACGTCACCTTCGACAACCGGCGAGCCTACATGCTCGAGATTATCGGTCGGGCAAACGCCCGGATCGGGCGGCCAAGCAAATCGGCGAAATCGACCGACGGGAGCCTGTGAACGGCGTGAAGGAACGTCCCCCTCTTTCGGGTTGAGGTCACGGCCGTGCGACTTACAGGGTTGGACCGGAAGCCGGAACCTGCTAGGATGTTGGGATTATTGGTCGGCGTCGTGCCGGCCAAGTGTCCCCGCAGGCGGAGTCGAGTATGCCGAAAAAAGAAGAAGCCATCGAAGTCGAGGGCACAGTCACCGAAGCACTGGCCAACACGCGGTTCCGCGTGCAATTGGAGAACGGGCACAACGTGATTGCCCACGTTGCGGGCAAGATGCGAAAACACTTCATCCGCATCGTCCCGGGCGACAAAGTGCGCGTCGAGCTGTCCCCCTATGATCTGTCCAAGGGCCGGATCACCTACCGCGAGCGCTAACGCCCCCGGAAAAGTCTCGGCTCTTTCCTCCCCCCTTGGCGATGCGCGCTGCTGAAGTTCGCTGCGTGGCACGCTCCAAACATGTCGGGCAAGCCCGACCGCTAGACGTTGGATGGTAGTGTCCAGCGATACCCTCCTGGAGAACTAGGTGGAATAACCACGGACGCTACCCCTGGCCCGCACGATCTTTTCGGGGTACACTTGGCGCAAAGTCCGTCTCGGGCAAAAGGGGGTTCCCTTGCCCTTTCTCGATCCTCCGAAGGAGAGCCGACCGTGAAAAGAATCTTGTTATCGATGCTGGCCGTTGCGATCTTGTCGATCGGCAGCCTGGGCTCGGCCCAAGCACAGGAACTTCAGACCGTGGCCACGATTTCCATCTCGGGCTACGACGAACTGCTCGCGGACGTCGACTTCATCGGGAAACTGGGCGACAACGCCGGGTTGGCCGAGGGGCTCGAAGCGATGATCCAGATGGCGACCCAAGGCCAAGGGCTCGCCGGGTTGGACAAAACGAAGCCGATCGGCGCGGTGATTCAGACCGACGGCATGGGGTTCCCCGCCTACGCGTTCATTCCGGTGACCGATCTGGGTGAATTGGTCTCGCTGGTGATGAGTCTGCAAGGGGCCGAACCGCCGGAGGAGCCGGCCGACGGCATCTACGAATTGGAGTTCGACGGCCAGACGCTGTTCGCCACGCAAAAGGGCGGCTGGGCATTCGTCAGCAATGAGCGTGCGACGCTGGCGGGCGTGCCGGACGATCCGTCGCTGCTGCTGGCCGGCCTGTCGGACAAGTACGACGTGGCCGTCCGCGCGTCGGTCAAGAATGTCCCCGCTCCGATGAAGGACATGGCCAAGGCATCGATCTCGTTCCTTCGCATGGGGGCCACGCAGCAGAATCCGGGCGAAGGTGATGAGGAATTCGCGCTCCGCAAGTTGATCATGAATAACTCGGTCAAACGGATGACCACGCTGATCGACGAAGTGGACGAGTTGCTGCTCGGCGTGGCCATCGATCGCAACGCGGGCACCAGTTCCATCGACTTCGAGATCACGGCCCTCGACGGCACGAAGACGGCCGAACAATTCGCGCAGATGGTCGAAACAACGACCGACTTTGCCGGCTTCGATCTGCCCGGCGCCGCGATGACCGCCAATCTGTCGGGCATGTTCAGCGACGTGCAAGTGGCCCAACTCAAAGAGACCCTAGCTCAAAGGCGTACGACGGCGCTTAAGGAAATTGAGAACCAGGACCTGTCCGAAGATGACGTCGCCATAGTGAAAGGCCTGTTGAACGATCTGCTCGACGTGGCCGACGCAACGATCGACGGGCGGAAGATGGACGCCGGGATGGTCGTCATGCTGCAGCCGGGCAAGGCGACGCTCGTTGCCGGTGGGTCCGTTGCCAAGGGCGACACGCTCGAAGGCTTGTTGAAGCAGATGGCAAATATGGGTGTAACGCTGCAGCCCGATCTGGCCCAGTTTCTCAAACTCGACGCCGAAACGTACCAGGGCGTCCGACTGCATACGTTCTCGATGCCCACTCCCGACCCGGAGGCCGCGAAGGCCATTGGCGAGACGGTCGAGGCGGTCGTGGGAATCAACGACACGAGTATCTATGCCGCGGTGGGCAGCGATGCCATCTCCACGCTGAAGCAGGTTATCGACCAGTCGAAGACCCAGCCCGGCAAGAAGGTTCCGCCGATGCGGATCGTCATCGCGGCCACGCCGATCGCCAATTTTGTTGCCAGTGCGGCGCCGGACGGCGATCCGTCGAAGATGATGGCGGGCATGGTGGCCGGCATGTTGCAGCAGACCGGCGGCCAGGACAAACTGACGATTACGATGGAAGGGATCACCAACGGCGTGCGGACGCGGTTTGAAATCGAGAAGGGCCTGATGCAACTGATCGGCATGGCCAGCCAGATGTTCGGCCAGATGACGGGATTCGAATTCGACGGAGACCCGCCCCCCGTGGGCGACAGCCCGTTCTGACCCGACGAAGCTGGTAAGGATTGACCGAAGAATAACTTCCCGATTTCAATGGCCGCCCGTTTAGCTGCCGCCGGTACGGCGGCTTGGCTTTCGAACACACTTTCGGCCATGCCGCCGTACCGGCGGCAGCTAAACGAGAAAGTGGTTTTTCGGCCGATCCTAAGAGAATCGACTCCGGCGGCACCGGTCCGAACGACTGACCGGTGCCGTCCGCTTTTTTTTACGCAGGCGACCGCCCATGCCCACACCGCCCGATCTTTCCACCACACGCACCGAAATCGGCGGCATTCCCGTCGGCGACCTTGCGCGAGAGTTCGGCACGCCGACATTCGTTTACGACGCTGCCGTGATCCGCCGGCGATTGGGTGAGTTGGCGGCCTTCGACGTCGTTCGCTACGCACAGAAGGCTTGCTCGAATCTGGCCATTCTCGACCTGGTCCGCCGACACGGGGCCCTGGTCGATGCGGTCAGTGCGATGGAGATCCGCCGGGCGTTGGCCGCCGGTTACACGGCCGCCGATTACACGACCGAGAGCTCGCCCCCGCCGATCGTCTACACGGCCGACATCTTCGACACCGACGCACTGGAACTCTGCATCCAGCACGATCTCCACGTCAATTGCGGCTCGGCCGACATGATCGATCAACTCGGCGTCCGCACCCCCGACCGAGAGATCACGCTACGGATCAATCCGGGCTTCGGGCACGGACACAGCCAGAAGACCAACACCGGCGGCAAGCAGTCGAAGCACGGCATCTGGCACGATCAGATCGGCCAGTGCCTGGTCCGGGCTGAGCCGCATCGGCTGCGTGTCACCGGCCTGCACATGCACATCGGCTCGGGGACCGACCTGGAACACCTCTCGCAACTCTGCGGGGCCATGGAAAAGGCGGCCCGAGAGGTGGGCGATTCGATCACCTCGATCAGTGCCGGCGGCGGACTGCCCACCGTCTACAAGGCGGGCGACCAGTACGTCGATCTGGAAGCCTACTACACGCTCTGGAACACCACCCGCGGGCGACTGCAAGAGGATTTTGGGCATCCGATCCGCCTGGAAATCGAGCCGGGACGCTACCTGGCGGCCGAAAGCGGTTACCTCGTCGCCGAGATCCGCGCGGTCAAGCAGCAGGACGACAATACGTTCTACCTGCTCGACGCGGGCTTCAACAACCTGGCCCGGCCGATCCTCTACGGCGCCTATCACCCGATGGCGATCGTGCCGTCGGACGGCGACACCGGGCGGCCCGAGCAAGAGGTGATCGTCGGCGGTCCGTTGTGCGAGTCGGGCGATATCTTCACCCAGGAGGAAGGCGGTTTCGTCAGCAAACGAATGTTGCCCGAGGCCAAAGTGGGCGAACTGCTGGTGATCGGGTGTGCCGGGGCCTACAGTTCCGTGATGAGTTCCAACTACAATTCGAGGCCGCTGGCCGCCGAGGTCCTGATCCAAGAGGGTCGGGCCGCCCTGATCCGCAAGCGACAGACCTTCGAGGACATTGTGCGTGGAGAGAGTATTCCAGAGTGGTAGGGGTGTGGCACGGCTTACTTGTTAGCCGTGTTTTGTGGGGCCAAGATGTAGGGTGCGTCTGGACGCACCATCTTGAAGTCAGGCATTCAGCGGCAGTCCATGGTGCGTCCAGACGCACCCTACATCTAACTTGGCTCTCTCATCGCCGTGCCGGCGACGGCTAAACTTTGAAGAGGAAAGGAAAACTCATCAATGACCTACGGAGAAGTCAAGCAGTTTCTCGACCGGCATACCAATGTGGTCGAACTGACCGATGGCCAGGGTGCCCGCGTGGCGGTTTGCCCGGAGTTCGTCGGCCGGGTGATGACTTCGACCTGTGACGGGGCGACTTGTGACGGGGCGACCTGCGACGGGTCGGACGGGCCGAGCTTCGGGTTCGTCAATCGGACCTTCATCGAGACGGGCAATCTCGATCCGAAGTTCAATAACTACGGCGGCGAGGAACGCATGTGGCTCTCGCCCGAGGGCGGGCAGTTCAGCCTCTGGTTCGAAGAGGGCGAAGAGCAGACGTGGGACAACTGGGTCACACCCGCTGCGCTCAACAGGGGAGCCTGGCAGGTCGAGTCGGCCGAGGATCGCCTGTGCCGCATGACCACGGCCGCAACGCTCCAAAACGCATCGGGTACGCCGTTCGAGGTGGACGTCGCCCGAGAGGTCCGGCTCGTCGATGAGGCCGGTTTTCGGGAACTCTTCGGTCCGGCAGCGGCCGATTTCCTTGCCGGCGGCGTGACGATGGTCGGCTACGAAACGGTCAACCAAATCACCAACCGCGGTCCCAGTATGACGCCGGAGAAGGGCCTGCTGTCGATCTGGATCCTCGGCCAGATGATGTCCAGCCCGCAGACGGTCGTCGTCGTGCCCTATAGGCCGGGCCCGGAGGATTCGCTCGGTCCGGTGGTCAAGGCCGACTACTTCGGCCAGGTCCCGTCGGATCGGCTGAAGATCCTTCCCGAGGCGGTGCTCTTCCGTGCCGACAGCCGCTACCGCTCGAAGATCGGCACCTCGCAGCGTCGTGCCCGGGACGTGCTCGGCTCGATCGACTTCGCTGCCGGCGTTCTGACGCTCGTGAAGTTCACCATGCCGGACGATCCCGCACAGGAACGCTACGTGAACAACATGTGGGAGACGCCGCTGGACGAGCCGTACGTCGGCGATGTGATCAACAGCTACAACGACGGTCCTGCATCGCCGGAGGAGGCCGGTTTCGGCGAGTTTTACGAGATCGAATCGCTCTCGCCGGCCAAAATTCTCGGAAGCGGGCAATCGCTCGAACATCGCCACCGCACGTTCCACATCCGGGCCGACGAAGAGACGCTGGCCGCCTTGGCGAAAGAGATTTTCGGCGTCGAGTGGCAGGCGGTTCGCGACGCGATGTTCACGGAAAGTGATTGATTCGAAGAGGTAGGGTGCGTCTGGACGCACCACTGTTGCCGTGGGTGGCTGGGGTCGAGTTGCGAGGAACGAGCTACGAGCCCCCAGTTGCAGACGACCTGGGGGCTCCCTGCTCGTTCCTCGCAGTCCGACCCCAGCCACCCCCGATAATGGATAATTAAGGGATCCTCATGCTCCCACGCGTGCTCGAAACCGAAGCGATGGACACGCCGGCCGAGGCCTCTGGCTACGATTCGATGGACCACGGCGAGGTGAATCGGGCGTTCGTGGCCGATCTGTTGGCCGCTGGGCCGGCACAGGGCGAAATGCTCGACTTGGGGACCGGCACCGCGCTGATCCCGATCGAACTCTGTCGACAGGACCCGACGGCCCGGGTGCTGGCCGTCGATGTGGCCGAGAACATGCTCGAGCTGGGCCGGCGAAACGTCGAGCGGGCCGGTCTGAGCGACCGGATCCATCTGCAACGGGTCGATGCGAAGCGACTGCCGTTTGCTGACGGAACCTTCGCCACGGTAATCTCCAACAGCATCGTGCATCACGTGCCCGAGCCGAGCGACGTCTTGCGCGAGGCATGGCGGACAGCGACCCCCGGGGGGCTTCTCTTTCTGCGCGACCTGATGCGGCCCGACGACGACCAAACTGTCCAACGGCTGGTCGACACCTACGCAGCCGACGCCACCGATCACCAGCGGCAGATGTTCGACGACTCGCTTCGAGCGGCCCTGACGGTGGAGGAGATGCGCCGGTTGGTCGGAGAATTCGGGCAAGACCCGGGAAATGTCCTCGCAACCAGCGATCGGCACTGGACCTGGGTGGGCAGGAAAGCGTAGAGTTATGGTATTGCCCCCGTTTGTCGGGGACGGCCCATAGCCGTCGCCGTAGTGATGATGCCGTTCACCAGCCACCCAAAGAATAACGAAAAGCGTCAGGGACCAGCGTGCTGCCGAACGAGCAACCCAGCGTCATGACCGACGACGAGTTGGCCGAGGCCAAACGGTACGGCCGCTATGACCTCGTCTGCATGCTGGCCGACAAGGCCGTCGACCTGGCTTTTCTGGCCGTCGCGGCACTGTTGCTGGCCCGGCCGTTGGATGCCTGGCTTGAGACCTATCCCGTGCTGGGCGACTACCGGTCGTTGCGGCTGGTCGTGCTGCTGTTGATCGTCACGGCGGCCCATGCGGCCGTGTCGTTTCCGCTGTCGCTCTACTCGGGCCACATCCTGGAGCATCGGTTCGGGCTGAGCCGACAGACGCTCGGCGGGTGGCTGTGGCGCTACGCCAAGCGCAATCTGCTGGCCGTCGCGTTCGGGGCCGTGATGTTTCTGATCCTCTTCTGGGTAATCTGGACGGTCGGCCCGTGGTGGTGGCTCGTCGCGGCCGGGGCGTTCTTCGTCGTGAGCATCGTGATGGGCCAACTCACGCCCGTGCTGATTCTGCCGCTCTTCTACAAGATCGAGAAGCTCGACGACCCCGAACTGGGTCAGCGGATGACACGGCTGTCCGAAGGGACGGGCCTGTCGATCGAGGGCGTCTATCGCATGGCGATGAGCGAGGAGACCGTCAAGGCCAACGCCATGCTGGCCGGGCTGGGACGCACCCGACGCGTGCTGCTGAGCGATACGCTGCTGGATCAATTCACGGGCGACGAAATCGAGGTGATCCTTGCCCATGAAATCGGGCACCACGTCTTCCATCACATCCGCAAGATGATCGTAGCGGGCATTTTCTACAGTGCGGCCGGTTTCTGGGTCTGCGACCTGATGCTTGCCGGCTGGATCATGGGCGTTGACGGTACGTACTCTCAGATGCCCGTCCACGTGCTGCCGGCGGTGATGCTCATTCTCACGGCCTTCGCCATGTTGCTCGAACCGGTGCAGAACGTCTTTAGCCGCCGCTATGAACGCCAGAGCGACCGATACGCCTTGCAGCGGACGGGCCTGCACGACGCCTACCGAGCCGCCTTTCGCAAGCTGGCCAAACTGAATAAGGACGATCCCGACCCGCACTGGCTCGATGTGCTACTCTTCCATAGCCACCCGCCGATCGCCGAGCGTCTGGTCATGGCAGAGGAAGTTTCCGACGCTGGGACGTAGAAGCCGCATCGTGAAAACCGGCCCACGAGCGGCCGTGGCATCTATAATGCGCGCAGGTGGTTGGCCGTGGAACGTTAGCCGCCGGGCTTGCCCGATGGTGTCACGCATGGCGCTACCGAACGAATCCCTACGACCTGTTGTGAGGAATCCCGACCATGCAGTACAGCCAAAAACTTCCAAAGAACCTGCTCTTCACGATCACGATCACGCACGGGCCGACAACGGACGAACGTGGTGCAGCAGAATCCACCAGTCCGCAACGGGCGGGACACGGCAAACGGCCGCGGCGTACCGGAAGGGCCGCTTCGGACATCTCGGCACCGCACGATCGACACGCCCGACGGACGCGGCCCTCGCACTGAACTTTTGGACGGTCTTTTCTCACTGCCGCGACTTCACTGCCGCGACTTTTGACCTATGCTTGAAGGACGTGTCCGGCCCCATGGCGGGCGCAGGGACATCCGATTTCGTGAATTCTGACGGTATTTCCGAATGC
>JAZFUB010000243.1:0-11710 GCA_036447015.1 Thermoguttaceae bacterium
CATCGGCCAGGGCACCGCGGATCGCATCCCAGCCGGCAGTGGGTTCTACGGATTTGACAGGCACGATTTCTGATGGGATAAGTGTGTGCGTCGTAACTTGCATCCGGCCGAACGGCCCGATCACAGATGCCCAGCCAACCAAGAGAACAGCCCACTCCGGGAGTGGTCGGCCGGCAGCGAGTCACCGTCGCGGCTTGCCCGAAGCCCATAGGCTCCGCAGCACACGGCGAGCGGATAACTCGTCAACGAAAGCCTAGGTCAAATGTCCGCGTGAGGCAAATGTCGGAGCAACCGCGGGCCGAAGAAAGCGGTTCACATGACACTTGGCCCGTTTATGCCGACCATCGCCCCCCAATCGGCGCGTAGACCGGTCAGAATTGACCGAAGAGCAGGGTTGGGGCAGAAGATCCGCAAAGTCGAGGCGTCGCCAAGAATCGGTGGCTTCGTTGATCGGCGCAGGGCTCCCAGCTATACTGGAACGGCGAAACGCAAACAACACGAACGAGGAGTTCCCCCCAATGAAACGTGGCAACCGACATCCGTTCCTGATCATCACAATCTTGGCCGCCGCGATACCGGCCCTCTCGGGCAACGTGCCGGCCGCGACCGAGGCCAAAGAGAAGCCGAACGTGATCCTCTGCATGACCGACGATCAGGGCTGGGGAGACACGGGCTATAACGGCAATCCCGTGCTGAAGACGCCGCACCTCGACGAGATGGCCCGAACCGGAATTCGCTTCGACCGGTTCTACGCCGGAGCCCCCGTCTGCTCGCCCACGCGAGGAAGCGCGCTGACCGGTCGGCATCCTTATCGCTACGGCATCCCGTTCGCGAACACGGGCCACATGCTCCCGCAGGAAATCACGCTGGCCGAGGCGCTGAAGACCCAGGGCTATACGACGGGCCATTTCGGCAAGTGGCATTTGGGCACGCTGACGACCACGATCAAGGACGCCAACCGGGGCCGGCCCGGCGACGCGACCCATTTTTCGCCGCCGGCCCAAAATGGTTTCGATGTAGCCTTCTGCACCGAGTCGAAGGTGCCCACCTGGGACCCGATGAAGAAGCCCGGCAGCGATAAAGCGTCCGGAAACACTGAACCGTATGGCACCCATTACTTCAACACCGACGGGTCCGTCGAAACGAAAAACCTCGAAGGCGACGATTCACGCATCATCATGGATCGGGCGATTCCGTTCCTCCGAGAGGCGGCCGGGCGGAACCAACCGTTTCTCGCAGTGATCTGGTTCCACACGCCCCATCTGCCCGTCGTGGCCGGGCCCGAGTATGCCAAAATGTACGAAAACGTCGAAGGGGCCCATCCCGACTATCACGGTTGCATCACTGCCATGGACGATCAGGTCGGTCGGCTACGCAAGGAACTCGACGCCTTGGGGGTCGCCGAGAATACAATGCTCTGGTTCTGTGCCGACAACGGGCCCGAGGGCAGCAGCAGCGCCCCGGGCTCCGCCGGTCCGTTTCGAGGCCGAAAACGGAGCCTCTTCGAGGGCGGCGTCCGAGTGCCGGGTATTCTCGTATGGCCGGCCAAGGTGACCACGCCACGAGTCGTCGACATGCCGTGCAGCACGTTGGACTATTTTCCCACGGTTCTCGACGTGTTGGGTTTCCAAATGAAGGGCCAACCCACGCCGGTCGACGGTGTCAGCCTATTACCGCTGATCGAAGGCACCATGACCGAGCGCCCCCGGCCGATCGGTTTCCAATCGAGCGGCCAGATCTCGCTGATCGACAACCGCTACAAGCTCATCAAGTCGGGAGGAGGCCGCAAAAAGAAGGACCAAGCCGACACGACGACGAGCCGGCGCGAAGACGGATTCATGCTGTTCGACCTACTAGAAGATCCCAGCGAAACAACCGATCTGGCCGAACAGAAACCCGAAACGGTCGAAGCCATGAAGCGATTGCTCCAAGCATGGCAAGAATCCTGCAAGGCCAGCGCTGCCGGAGAGGATTACGACTGAGCGGGTGTCGGCATGGCATCGTGTCGGATGGGCGGCATTGAAACAGCCCCGAAGGGGCGATAGTTAATAGCCCGGGGCGCAAGCCCTGGGACTCAGGCCCCCAATCGCGCAAGAGCCCCGAAGGGGCGGCAGTGGAGGGCGAGGCCGGTCGTTCTGCCGCCCCTTCGGGGCTCGTGATCGCATTTCGGCGAGCATTCCCAGGGCTCACGCCCTGGGCTATTGACTATCGCCCCTTCGGGGCTGAGATCGCCGACCATCACATCGTGTCAGACCCGGGCCGACAAGCACACGGCGTCCCCTTTGTCTCCCTACGGTCAATCGTCTACTGGAGTTTTGAAAACAAGTTCTCTGGTATGAAGGCTCTCATATGGTGAAGAGAGGAATGTCAGCATTCGCTGTACCTCGTTGGGCAGTGGCGAGGGGAGTTGAAGGCGATGCGTTGTGAATTCCGCTTCCACTGCGTATCGTGGAATGCTGACCAGCACTTCATCCTCCGACACACGAGCGTGAATGCGGTATGAACCTCCGGATTGCGTCGTAAGTACAAGTGTATAACAGGGCCCCCCTGTCGCCACATGGCCACAGAACTCCGACTCCCGAAACGCTTCCTCGAAGTACCGAAGCAATTGCTGCGTCGAAATTAGAACGCGTCTTCGCTGTCCTTTGATCTCCAGCGATGTCAGACGCACACTGGAATCACCGTTGACGAGATCCAACACGCGTTGCTCAGCCTGCCGATGTAAGTGGAACGGCCACGCAACCAAGATGCAAAGTAGCGCGACCAGGCACATCAGAAACACGAGTCGAAAGGCGGTGCGGAAGTTCAGCATGCTTCACCTCCGTTGGGTCAGAAGTCGTCAAATCGGAGCATTTGGCACGTTCCACATTGTCAACGGACTGGCCAGGGATGCTACGAACCGTTCGCTCGCAGGTCATAGCACAGCAACAGATCGTCGTGTCGCAGGTACAGCCGGCCGTTGTGGACCACCGGATGAGCCCAGCCGGGACCGTCGGCCATGATCGGGGTGAAACTGCTTTTCAGGCGGTAGGCCTCGGGTGTGGCCTCGATCAGGGCGACCAGGCCCCGATCGTAACGGAAGATCAGGTGCCCGTCGGCGTAGACGACGGCGGCGGAACCTCGCTCGGGTGCCTTCTCGCTCCAGGCGATCTTGCCGGTCGATAGTTCCAGACAGGTCGGCTCGCCCTTGTTCGAGCCGCTGCCGCCGTACAGGTGGTCGCCTAACAGAATGACGCCGCCGTGTTGGTTCTCGAACTGCTTGCCCCCTAAGAAGTAGACTTCCTCGGCCGCGAACGTGTCGCCGTCTCGCGTGATCTTCAACAACGCGGCCCCGGTCCCATAGGCGGTCGTGACGAAGACATAGTCTCCTCGGACGACCGGCATGGTGATGTTGGCGATCGTGTTGGCGATCCGATTGTAACCCCAGAGGAATCGGCCCGACGCGGCGTCGACGCCGACCGTGCCGCGACCGCACATCTGCACATATTGGCGGACACCGGCGATCTCGGCCACGACCGGCGACGAGTAGCCGGCCCCGTCCTTGCCGGCTGCGTCCTTGCCATCTGCGCCGAAGTCCGGCAGGACCGACGCCCAGATCACCCGGCCGTTCGTCTTGTCGAGCGCAACGATTGCAGCCTCGTTGCCGCCGGGCGTGCAGATCAACTTGTCGCCGTCGATCAAAGGCGATTCACTGTATTTCCAGCGGGACATCATCTGACCGTCGAAGTCCTTTTGGAGATTCTTCTGCCACAGGATCGTGCCCGTTTCGGTTTCGACGCACAACAGGTCGCCGTCGGTCCCCAGCACATAGAGCACTTCCCCGTCGACCGTGGGCGTGCATCGCGGCCCGCCGTTCTCATGGGGCGGACCGACCCGGGTGGCCCAAAGTTCTTCGCGCGTGGCGAGGTCGTAGGCGACGACGAACTGCGATTCGTCCCGTCCCTCGGGCGTCCGATCGCCCATGGTGAGGATCTTGCCTTCGGAAATCGCGACGGTCGAGTAGCCGCGGCCCAGTCCGTTCAATTGCCACGACAGTTCGGGACCGTCTTCGGGCCACTCTTTCAGCAAGCCCGTTTCAGCCGACATCGCATCGCGGCGTGGGCCGTGGAATTGCGGCCAGTCACCCGGTTGACCCAGCGGTGCGATGCGAGTTTCGGTCGTTGCCATCGTCGGATCGAACGTGGCCAATGCGCCGCCTGCACCGTCGGTTGCCGGTTGGGCGTTGGGGTCGATCAGGGCCAGGATCGAAGCGACCCGGCTGCGCATGCCCTCGTCTTCGGACTCGTCTTGAATGGCCTGTTCGAAGACCCCGACGGCCTGCTGGGCATCGGTCCCGATGGCGCCGATCACCAACGCCGCACGGATCCGCTCGCCGCCCACGCCGTTTTGGAACGTGTCGATCAAAACGGGCACGGCCCGAGCGCCGATGCCGGTGAGCGTTTCCATGGCCGCCACGCGAACCCACGGCGAGAGATGCCCGAGCTGCCCGGCCAAGGCCTCGGCGGCGGCTTCCGCGTCCGGTCCGAACGACGCCAGCGCATCGGCCGCGGCTACACGGATCTCGGGCGCCTCGTCACTCAGTGCCAGGGCCAAGGCCTCGACCGTCTTGTCGCGATCCTCCGGCTCCGCGGCACCCGCCTGTTCGACCCAGTAGCTCAGCGGGTTCTCCAGATAAACGGGATCGGGTATTTCGGCCGCGGGCTTTTCGGACGTTTGTGCTGCCTCCGCACAGCATGGGGCGGTCGTGGTCGTCGGACCGACCGTTCCCACCGGCTCACCGTCGCCACTGCAACCGCTGATCGTTAACGCGATCGGAATCAATGCCAAGAGAACGTGACGTTTCATCGCAGGGCTCCTTCACTGGAAAACAGACAACACCCACAAGATACCCACTGGGCAGCCATGCGGCAAGCAGACGCGACATCTCACGTCCGTTCCGCGTCCGAGACGTCGACCACCGCTTTGATCACTCCGTCGCGATACTCGGCCACGAGCTCGAAGGCCTCGGTGATCCTCTCCAGCGGGAAGCGATGCGTCAACATCGGGACCGGATCGATCGACCCCTCTTCGATCATCCGGATCACCGGCGCCACGCAGCCCTTCTGGCGTCGAACGTTCTTGAACGTCAGTTCGCGACGTCGCATCGTGTGGCTGTCGAAACTGACCTGCTCGGTGTGAGGAATGCCCACGAGCACCAGGGTGCCGCCGGGCGTGAGCATCCGTTGGGCCTGGTCGATGCACTGCGGGTCGCCGGAACACTCGAACACCAGGTCCAGCCCCCACTCCTCTCTGCGGGCGATCGCCGCACCGACGTCTTCCGTTTTCGCGTTGCCGGTCCAATCGGCGCCGCACCGTCGGGCAATCTCCAACCGCTCGTCGAGCAGATCCGTCATGTAGACCTTACACGGTGCGGCCGCCTTGGCACACAGCAGAACGCTCAGTCCGATCGGCCCGGCGCCCAGGATGGCAATTCGGGCGGCCGGATAGACATCGCCGAGGCGGACCGTATGCAGCCCGATCGAAAGCGGTTCGGTCAGCGCCGCGATGTCGAGCGACATCGAGTCGGGCACCTTCAGGCAATTCTGTGCCGGGAGGACGCGATATTCGGCCACCGCGCCGGGTGCCTCGCCCGGGCAGCCCATGAATTGTAGGTTGCGGCACGTATGCACGCGGCCCGCGCGGCACTGATCGCATTGGCCGCAAGCCATGGCCGGATCGATCGCCACGCGGTCGCCCGGTCGCAATCGGTCGACTTCCGAGCCAACTTGTTCGATGGTTCCGGCACACTCGTGTCCCAGCGTGGCCGGGTACTCGACCTGTTGATCGCCGATGCCTCCCCGCACGTAGTAATGCACGTCCGACCCACAGACACCGACGCGATCGATCCGCAGCAACACGTTGTCGGGCCGTGTCAGCTTCGGGCGGTCGACGTCACAGATTTCCAGTTTCCTCAGGCCCGTGAAGTAGGCGACTTTCATGAAGCGTTCCTTGAAAGATTAAAGGGGGACAGGCTACTTTGTTTGATTCTTCGGTGGCCTGCCTCTTGCCTGCCGGTAAAGTAGCCTGTCCCCCTTTAATTCTAATTCATGGCGGGCCGCCAGTGCGATGCCGGCGAGCGTTAGTTGGGGAACGTGTTGGGCATGCGCTCCGAGCAGCTCGGCGAGGATCTTGCCGGCACCGCCGGTGAGAAAGACCTCGGCGTCTCCACTCGTCTGTTCGGCCAATTTCTCGGTGAGTTGCCGGACGGCTCCGACCATCCCCCAGAAGAGACCGGAACGCATCGCCGGGATGGTCGACGTTCCCAACACGGGCGGCGGTGTGTCGAGTTCGGCCATGGCGATCTGCGGCAGCAGATCGGTATACTCGTGCAAGGCCCGGGCCGACATCTCGATGCCCGGCAGAATCGAACCACCCAGGAATGCACCGTCGGCATCGATCAAGTCGATCGTGATCGCCGAGCCGACGTCGACGACCACGGCCGGTCGATCCGTCTGACGGAAGTGCTTGGCGGCCAAGGCGTCCAACAGCCGATCGATGCCCACCATGTCGGGTCGATCGAGGCGAACTTCCAACGGCAGGTCGCCGGCGGCCAACATCGTCGCCGGGTCGGCCGGCCGGTTGGCACGCAACCAGTCGAGCAGTTTCGTAGCGGCCGGGCGATTCACACTGCCGATGAACCAATGGAGCTGCCCATGGCCCAACTCGTCGAGCCACGGCTGCAATCGTCCCCATGCGGGCAAAGACCCTTGCAGCGTCAAGAGCGACTCGGGCTCGGGCACGCCCTCGTTCTGCTCGCGATGAAAAAACGCAAGCTTCATCCGAGCGTTGCCGATGTCGACGGCGATCAGAGGCATGGAGTTCATGGGTCGCACCCTACGAGCCGTGTTTGGCGTTCGGGTTTGTTCGCCGTGGGTTGGACAGGGACAAAACACGCCGGGCAAGCCCGGCCGCTAAACGGGGAACTCGAAATTCGGACCGTGCTACCACTGCTCCTCATCCGGCTGTAGTGCTAGGGAAATTGCTCCGACCAATGTATTGAGTCCCTGCCCGGTCACTGCGGAAATCAACAGGACCTCGCAGCCGAACTCGTCGGCCAGCTCTCGTCGGACCTCTTCGCACTTCGGCAAGTCGGCCTTGGTGACCGCGACGATTTCAGGACGCCGGCCGAGTCCTTCGTCGTGCATCTCCAACTCTTGGCGAATTGCCCGATAGTTGGCTGCCGGGTCGGTGCCGTCGGTCGGGTCCGGTTCAACCAGGTGGACCAGGATGCCCGCCCGTTCGATGTGGCGGAGGAATTCGTGTCCAAGGCCCACCCCGTCGTGAGCCCCTTCGATCAGGCCCGGGATGTCGGCCATGATGAACGAGCGATCGAAGTCGATCTTCACGCGGCCCAAGTTCGGATGTTTCGTCGTGAACGGATAGGGGGCGATCTCGGGGCGGGCACGCGAGAGTCGGCTCAGCAGCGTGCTCTTGCCGGCGTTCGGTTTGCCGACCAGGCCGACGTCGGCGATGACTTTCAACTCCAACTGCACCATGCGGACCTCGCCGGGCGTGCCGGGGGTCGATTCGCGTGGGGTGCGATTCGTTGACGACTTGAACCGCACATTGCCTTTGCCGCCATGGCCGCCCTGTGCGGCGATGACCTGGTCGCCGTCGGCCGCCAGATCCTTCAGCACGTGCCCATGCTTGGCGTCGACGACGATCGTGCCCGGCGGGACGAGGATGATCAGATCGTCGGACGAGGCCCCGTGACACTTCGCGCTGCCGCCGGCCTGGCCGCATCGGGCTCTCCAGTGTTTGCGATGGGCCAACTGCGACAAGCTATCGACGCCCTGCTGGGCCACGATGATCACGCTACCTCCGTCGCCGCCGTCGCCGCCGTCGGGCCCGCCGCGAGGCACATACTTTTCGCGCCGGAAGCTGACACACCCGTCACCCCCTTTGCCGGCCTCGACACGAATTTCGACTTCGTCGACGAACATGACAAAACACTAGACTTCAAAACAAACAGGGGGGCCGCCCGCTTGGGCCTCCCCCCTGACAATGGTTCACTTGTCGATGCGCGATCGTTTACGCGCTGGCAACCACATTGATGCGTCGACCGCTGCGGTCGAACTTGACGTAGCCGTCAACCAGGGCATAGAGCGTGTAATCGTTGCCTTGTCCGACGCCTTTGCCGGGGAAAAACTTGTTGCCGACCTGGCGGACCAGGATGTTGCCGGCCCAAACCTCTTGTCCACCGAATCGCTTGACGCCACGACGCTGGGCGTTGCTGTCGCGACCGTTTCGGCTGGAACCTTGTCCCTTTTTATGTGCCATCGAAGTATCCTCACCAAATGCGTCCTGGCCGGCCAAACGGGTCGGCTGACTCGAAATGTCTTTGAGAGTAAAGGGTTACGTCAAAATCTCGCCGCCGCGTGGGCCTCTCAGTGACTTCACCGACGGCGGAGAACCCTTCTTTTTATCGGTAAACCCACTCGTAGTCAACCGTCTCTCCGGGCACGCCGTAGCGAATTTCTCGCTCATGCTCTAAGAATTCGTCACCGGGACGCCAAAAATTCAGTTTCAATGTCTTGTAGCGGAACGAGCGGTAGGTGTCCAAATGGGCGCCCGGCTTGTAGGCGACCGTATCGTCCTTCCAAGTATAGGCGTTCGTGAGCCCCTGGATATAGATCGAAAAACGATCGATCTTCGGATGGATGTCTTCCCAGGTCGCCACCCCCCAGACCGTTTTGCCCGGAGCCAGGTGGCCACCGCTGATCTCCACCGAATTGTAGAACTTCCGACGCACATCTTCACGCCGACGGATCGGATCCATCGCGATCGGAATCACCCGGTCGGGATACACTCGGTTGAGCCCCTTCGTTTCATCCAGCGATTCGCGGCCTTCGAGCAAGAACTCGGGAATGAAGCGGATCGGTTGGTCGACGTACTGGAATTCGTACTTTTGGTCGCTGTCCGGCGTCGGATGCAAGACCTTGCCCGTGTTGGTCACCGAGTAGACCATGTACCAGATCAGCTTACGCCGCATCATTCCACTGGCCTGCGGAACTTCGACTGAAATCATCCGCATCGGCTTGAACTGGAACTGCAGGACCCAAAGGTCGTGGCGGAACGAGATATCCTTGGCCCAATCGAACCGCGGGTCGAACGCCAACAACTCGACAATGTCGTGGCGGCTGAACGACTCCCTGAGCTTTCGCGCCGGATCGACCACCTTGACCACTCCGGGGGCCAACTGCCGATAGGGTGACTTGATCGTCACCGGCCGGATCGGCGGCGGTTGGGCCTCTTGGGCAAACAGGCAGTTCTGGGCCAACGGGAAAGTGCCGACAACGGCTGCGACTGTAAGAATCGCCGGCCATAGCCGCCGATGCACAGCGCACTTCGCAGTGTTTCTTGCTGCGGAGTTTCTTGCTGCGGAGTTTCTTGCTGCGGGACATTCTGCCAAGGCGCACCTCGTCTGACCGCACTTCATGGGGACACTTTCTCTTCGATAACAAGCCAAATCTCTGTCCTGACGTGGCACTGCGCCACCACGAAACACCGGCAGCAAAGTGCGCATGCCGGGCGCGCCCAGCGTCTTCACGCAGACTCCAGGCCCAATACTAGTATACCCAGCCTAACCATCCGGCGTCAACACAATGAAACCCCCTAGTAGTGCAGGTGCTCGCTCCTGACCACGAAACGCACCACCTATTCAGGGGTGGTTTTTCTAGCGAGAAAGGGCCGGAGCCCAGCGAAACGAGAGTTGCACGATTCTAACCCCTTGTTTTCGGTTCATCGCACGAATGCGTACCTGGGAGTCGCAACACTGGGAGTACCGGTGCCTCTTCTCTGTTCATCGATGCGCCGAAGCCCTTGCCTTTCTTGGAGTTATGGCGGCCTGGCAACAGAGAAGAGGCATCGGTACTCCCCCTGATGTCTGCCTTGAGGTACGCAAATCTGCGATGAACCCTATTGATGCGGCTACCGTTTCTTTCCCACAGCATTTGGATGAGAAAAGTGAGAAATGACGCTTCAATAGAGTGTTCAACCGCTTGACAGAGAAAGAGATGTGAAAAATGATGGTATTCGCTCTGGGCGTGCCACACGGCGACGGCGTGCTAAAACCCCGTTGGACTGAAACGTTTGCGACGATTCTCGATGGTCCTCAACGGCAAGATCCACTATGACCCCGCGTCAGCGATGGTTGAGCCTGCTGGACGGTCGGCCGGCCGACCGTATTCCGACCGACTATCAGGCGACCGATGAGGTGACGTCGCGGCTGCTTCGTGAGTTGGATTGCCCGGACGAAGAGGCGTTGTACGACCGGCTGCACGTCGATGCCCGCCGGTTCGTCGAGCCGGTTTGGAAGGGCGGGAGAGAGCCGAACGGGAAGCAGACCGACATGTGGGGCGTCCGCTACCGGCGCGTCGACTACGGCACCGGTAGCTACGACGAACCGGTGCATCACCCGTTGGCTATGGCCCGGCATGCGGCCGATGTCCATGCGCATCGCTGGCCGGTGCCGGACGATTTCGATTATGCGTGCATTACCGAAGCGGTCGAGCGGGACGACCGGACGCGTCCGATCCACGCGGGCTGTTACGAGCCGTTTCTGTTGTACGGCTATTTGCGCGGCTTGCAGCAGGCCTTCGAAGACCTGGCCATCAATGCGCCGATCGCCGACGCGATACTCGGCCATCTGTTCGACTTCTATCACGAGCACCACCGCCGCATCTTCGAGGCGGGCCGCGGCCGGATCGATCTGACCTGGGTGGCCGAGGACCTCGGCTCGCAGACCGGTCCGTTGATGAGCCTGGCGACCTATCGACGATTCCTGCTCGGGCACCAGATCCGCATGGCCGAGTTGGCCCGATCCTACGGCGTCCACGTGATGTATCACACCGACGGCGCCGCGCGGCCGTTTCTGCCGGACCTGATCGATCGGGTGGGGATCGAGATTCTCAATCCGATCCAATGGCGATGCCCGGGCATGGAGCGCGAAGAGCTGGTGGCCGATTTCGGCGATCGGATCATCTTCCACGGCTCGATCGACAACCAACAAACGCTCGCCTTCGGCACGGTCGATGACGTCGTGGAAGAAGTCCGCCAAAGCATCGAGATCTACCAGGGCGCCCGCTGGATCTGTGCACCTTGCCACAATCTCCAGCCGGTCAGCCCCACGGAGAACGTGGTGGCGATGTACGAGACGATCCACCGATGGGGTGGGTGAGTCTTACGTCGGGTGGCACGCCATTGTCGTTTAGACATAATGATTGGACCAGCCGCTCACGTAATCGTGGGTTATGGTGGAGGAGGTAGGTTTACCTTAACTCCATCACAGAGCCATTAACGGGAGGACTGGTCCAATGAGTAAGAGTTTACGTTTTGTCGGTCTCGATGTCCACAAGGATTCCATTGTGATTGCTGTTGCGGAGGAAGGCCGTGAGGCGGCCAACGTGCATAGCAAGATTCCCAACGATTGGGGTCCCTCCGAAAGACGCTCAAGCGTCTGGGGAAGAACCAGTCGCTGCGATGCTGCTACGAGGCCGGGCCCTGTGGATACGGGCTCTACCGGGAGATGAAAAAGGGTTCATCGCAGATTTGCGTACCTCAAGGCAGACATCAGGGGGAGTACCGGTGCCTCTTCTCTGTTGCCGGGCCGCCATAACTCCAAGACCAAGGACTTCGGCGCATTGATGAGCAGAGAAGAGGCACCGGTACT
>JAZFUB010000244.1:0-3852 GCA_036447015.1 Thermoguttaceae bacterium
GTGAGAATGATTCTCAGTGCTTGGATCCCCCGATGCTCCCTCCCACTCCATGCCAGGGCCTTGCCGTGATCGATAATGCCATCCTTTTGAATGAACTCGCGTTGGGTCAGTCGGGTCATATCAGTCGTATCGTCGGGCGACCCGACCGCGTCCATCAGCTCGAGGAATTCGGCCTGTGCAACGGCACTCGGGTTCAGATGTTCCGAAGGGGTAATCCGTGCATCATACGCGTGTCGGGCAACAAGATCTGCTTTCGCGCCGACGAGTTGGCTCGTGTCCTGGTGAAACCGGCCGTTGCGGTTGGGTAAGCGGTCGTCATCATGCCGGTTCCGATCGACGAAACCACGCCACTGACCGTCGCGCTGATCGGCAACCCCAACACCGGCAAATCGACTCTTTTCGGCGTTTTGGTCGGTATTCGGCAGCGCGTCGGGAACTATCCCGGCGTGACGGTCGAAAAGAAGACCGGCCAGATGGAGCACGCCTCCCGGCTGTACGAAGTGATCGATCTGCCCGGCCTGTACAGCCTCGCTCCACGTTCTCGCGATGAGGTCGTGGCCGTCGATGTGTTGCTCGGGCGGATGGAGGACTCCGCTGCACCCGACGCAATCGTCTGTATTGTCGACGCAAGCAATCTCCAGCGCAATCTCTACCTGGTCAGCCAGGTGCTCGAGATAGGACTGCCGACCGTTTTGGCCGTCAATATGATCGATGTCGCGGAGCGGCAAGGCGTCGAGATCGACCTGGAACGCCTGAAGCAGCAGATGCCGATCCCCGTCGTTGCCATCCAAGCAAACCGGCAGATTGGCATTGAGCAGTTCAAAGAAGTCCTGGCCGAGGCGGTCACTGAGCATCGCCGCGAACCTCTGGATCTCTTTCCCGAGCCGTTCCAGGATGAAGTGACCCGACTGGCGGCTCTGTTGGAGGAACGCTCCAGCGGGGCCGACGGGCAAGACTCGCTGCCGCGGTACCTGGTTGAGCGACTGTTGCTTGACGTCAACGGCTATCAGGAGAAGATGCTTTCGCGGGGTAGAGCGACGTCGCTCGGCGAGCAACTCCGGGAGGCGCGGGACCGATTGGCCGATGCCGACTGTGGCGTCCCGTCGATCGAGACGAAGGTGCGGTATGGCTGGGTCAAGCAGATGCTCGACGGTGCGGTCGATCGGCCGAGCCACTATCCCACGACGTCGACGGATCGAATCGATCGCGTGCTAGCACATTCCGTGTGGGGAACACTCCTTTTCGCCGCACTGATGATGATCGTCTTCCAATCGATTTTCGTCGGCGCAGAGCCGTTGATGGGCGTCATCGACAGTTTCATTGGAATCTGCGGCAACTGGCTCGAATCCCGAATGGCCGAAGGCGCGTTGCGCAGCCTGTTGGTTGGTGGCGTGATCGGCGGCGTTGGCGGAGTGCTGGTCTTTCTGCCACAAATCGCGATCCTCTTCCTGTTCATTGCCATCTTGGAGGATTGCGGTTACATGGCCAGGGCGGCCTGTCTGATGGACCGACTGATGATCCCCGTCGGACTCAGCGGAAAATCGTTCATTCCGCTGCTCTCGTCATTTGCGTGCGCCGTGCCGGGCATCATGGCGGCTCGCGTCATCGAAAACGAACGGGACCGCCTGACGACCATCTTGGTGGCCCCGCTGATCACCTGTTCGGCCAGATTGCCGATCTACACGCTTCTGATCGCTGCCTTCATACCGAGCCACACTTATCTCGGCGGTCTGTTGAACCTGCAGGGGTTGACGCTGGGGGGTTTGTATCTGTTGGGCATCGTTGCCGCCGTGTTGGTCGCATTGCTGCTGAAAAGCACGATTCTTCACGGCGAAACGCCCGCATTCGTGATGGAATTGCCCAGCTACAAGTGGCCGTCGCCTCGCACCATACTGCACCGCGTCGCGGGACGCTGCTGGCTGTTTCTCCGCTTTGCGGGAACGCTGATCCTGGCCGTTTCGGTGATCGTCTGGGCGACGTTGTACTACCCGCATAACGCGGAAGTGGTCGAGGCCCCTTTCCGCCCGCAGCAAGAACAACTTCGAGCCGAACTCGACACGCTTGCTTCGAACGGCTCCCAGCGGGAGGCCGTCGAGCAGCAACTCGATCAATTGGATCGCGACATCCTCGGGGCCTATCAGCGACAGAGTCTATTGGGTTCGGCCGGTCGTGTCATCGAGCCGATCGTCAAGCCGTTGGGTTGGGACTGGCGTATCGGTTGCGCGGTGATCGCCTCCTTCCCGGCGCGAGAGATCGTCGTGGCAACCCTGGGAGTGATCTACAACCTGGGTGAAAACGTCGATTTCGAGTCGGCGGAAGGCTCCAATAGGTTGCGTGCAAAGCTGCATGAAGCCACGTGGGACGATTCGGGCGAGCCCGTTTTCAATGTACCGGTCGCGCTGTCGATCTTGGTCTTCTTCGCACTTTCGGCACAATGCGCCGCGACGCTGGCTGTGATCCAACGCGAAACGAACAGTTGGCGCTGGCCCGTGTTTGTCTTCACCTATATGACTTTATTGGCCTACTACGGAGCCTATGTGACCTACCAGTTGGGAACGTGGGCATCGCAATACTGGGAGGCGTAGCAGCCGGTTTAGCTGCCGCCGGTACGGCGGCTTGGTCGATAGTGCATTCAAGCGTCAAGCCGCCGTACCGGCGGCGGCTAAACGGGCTAGCAGTGCATGATCCAGGAGAAAGACGCCATGAGTGATGCATGGCAGGACATCGTCGTACTCTCGCTGATCGCCGTTGCGGCAGCCTACGTGGTCCGCCGTGTCTGGCGCGCGATCACCGGCAGGAAACAGCCAGGTTGCGCAAGCTGTTCGGCGTGCCCGCAGCCGCCGGCCGACCAAAACCTGATCTCGATCGATCCGCCAAAGAAGGACTGAGCGACGTGGACGCGGACGACTACGGCGCCGCCACAACGGCATAGGCCACCAACTCGGGCACCTTCTCGCCCAGATCGGTTTGGATCCGAATCGTCCTGATCACCTTACCCGTCCCCTTGCCGGCAAGGAAGGTGACCGGTACCAGATGCACCAACTTCGGCACGTCGTCCGTGGGAACGCCGAACTCGAACGATGCGTCGTCACAGGTGACGTCCAAGATGCGGAACGGCCTCTTGCCTCGAACGACGAGTTGCTTGGTGACCGTCTTTCCCGACGCAACGACGCCCATGAACAACGAGGCTGGACTGACCGTAATGCTCGGTACGACGCGTCCTTCAATGAGCAGCGGAATTTGAGTCGCACGGCCGTCATTCGTCGCCAGCATCAGGTGATCTTTCACATATCCGGCCGGTGCGTTTTCATCCAGATGCACCAGCAGATCGTAAGAGACTCGGCCGCCACGTCGCCGCTGGTCGAGAACTTTGACGGAAATGTGTGGATTGGCAATCTTCGCGTTCAGGATTTTCCAACTACTCGACCCGGTGTGGCTGACCGTCACCTTCCGATCGGCCACGCTACCCTCGTCGACGGAACCGAGTTGCACGCTGCCGGGAGTGAACACGACGTCACCACGGATATCGCCCGTCACGTGCAACTGAACTTGTGCATAGAAGGGCTTGTCGATGGTGACCGTCACCGTGGCCCCCTTGCGGCCGAGGAACGAGCCCGTGTTGTAATGGGCAACGATCGCCGCTTTCTCATACGTTTTCAGCCATTGCTTCGTGATTCGTGGCGTGGTGCAACCACAACTGGATCGAACCGAGGCAATATGGACGTCTTCGAGGTAAATGTTCTTCAGGACGAACTCGTGTTCGGCCTTCGCACCTCGGGCGACGGATCCGAAATCATGGTTGATCGTCTCGAACATTTTTCGAGCCCACTCTTGCCCAAAGACGGTGGAGTC
>JAZFUB010000245.1:0-6235 GCA_036447015.1 Thermoguttaceae bacterium
GCGTTTTCCGACAAAGGCTGGCCCTTGAGTTTCGCGAGTCGGCACCGAACGGCCATGGGTTGTACCCTCTGTAGAGGGTTTGCCATGTTCGGACCGTGAAGCTATCATCAATGATAGTTACGCTTGTCATTAGTGGAAATAACCTTCCAGGTTGCCTAGTAGGCCGGTCGCTTGGAAGGAACGAATTCAGAAGGCCGCCCGGTTCGAGGCAAACGAGTATGGCTCATCCGACCGTTAGTGCCGCCGCGATGCGTGTCGTCAAATTGCTGGTGGGCTCCCCTCCAAGAACGGTTGTCGACCTGATGGAGGCCACCAATGTGACGCGCACAGCCGTGACCGAGCAACTCAACGAGTTGGTAGCGGCCGGGTTCGTCCATCGCGACACTCAACCTCTCGAGGGTAGAGGAAGGCCCCGACATCTTTACAAGGTGACCGACGCTGCTCTCTTGGCGCTGTTTGCCAGCAATCAGCATCTGCTGGTTCCTGCGATTTGGCATGCGATCGAGGATGCCGGAGGGGCCAAGCTCACTAAGAAGATCGTTCGGCACGTGAGTCGGGCGATGGCCGACCACTATGGACGCAGGGTCATGGCCAAGGCTCCCGCGGACCGCTTCCGCGAGTTGACCCAGTTGTTAGGCTCCGACGGTGCTCTGGTCGATTTGACTGAGGAGAAGGGGCAGTTGGTTCTCCATAAGCGAAGCTGTCTTTTCCTGCCGTTGGCCGGTGAGAGACGGGAGAACTGTAGCGTTGATCTGGAGATGATGAGCAAAGTGGTCGGTTGCCCGGTCCGCCGTACGGCCTGCCGCAAGGATGGCGCCCCCTGCTGTACTTTCGAGATCCGTCCCCGAAAATAGTCGCGAAGGCCGCCATGTTTCGCCGGTTTGCTCTGCTGCTTCTGTTCGTACTCGGTCTGGGCGGTCTGCTGTTGGCTGCCGACTGGTGGCTCTGTCTTCCCGAAGGAGAAACGGCCACGTACGTCGGCCGTGAGGAGTGCGCTCGTTGCCATGAAAAGGAAATGGAACTCTGGGCCGGTTCGGATCACGATCGGTCGATGGATCGAGCCACGCCGGAAACGGTGCTGGGGAACTTCGACGACCAGGAGTTCACCCATCAGAAGGCCGGCAACGACGGTGAGGACGGCAACGACGGCTTTCGCGGAGTGACGTCGAAACTGTTTCGCCGCGGCGACGAGTTCTTCGTCGAGACCGACGGCCCGACCGGCCGGATGGAAACCTATCCGATCAAATACGTTTTCGGCGTCCGTCCGTTGCAGCAATACTTGGTCGAGTTTCCCGACGGCCGCGTGCAGTGTCTGCCCATCACCTGGGACACGGAGAACGAGCGCTGGTACCATCTCTATCCCGACGAGGACATACCGGCCGGAGACGTCCTGCATTGGACCCGTCCGCTGCAAAACTGGAACTACATGTGCGCCGAGTGTCACTCGACGAACCTGCTGAAGAATTTCAACTTGGAAGACAACACCTACGACACGACCTGGTCGGAGATCGACGTCAGTTGCGAGACGTGCCACGGGCCGGGCAGCTTGCACGTGAAACTTGCCGACTCGAAGGGGATCTTCCCGGACCGCCGTTACGGTTACGGCCTGCCGCGTCTGAAGGACAGCGACTCGCGCGTCGAGATCGAGATGTGCGCCCCTTGCCACTCTCGACGTCGGGTCGTCTATCCGAATTTTCGCGACAACCGCCCGCTTCCCGAGGGGGCGGGACAGAAGTTTCTCGACTATTACGTGCCGGAACTGCTCGATGGGAACCTTTACCACGCCGACGGGCAGATTCTCGAAGAGGACTACGTCTACGGGTCGTTCATCCAGAGCAAGATGTACGCGATGGGCGTCCGCTGCACGGATTGCCACGATCCGCACACCGCACGGCTGAAGACTATGGACCCGAGCGCGCCTTGGGGCACGCCTCCCGACAATCGGCTCTGCACCGACTGTCACATGGGCACGCACCCGGCCGGCGAGTACGACACGCAGGCCCATCATCACCATCCCGACTCGTCGCAGCCGGGCACGCTGTGCGTCGAATGTCACATGCCGGAAACGACCTACATGGGCGTCGATCCGCGACGCGATCACAGCATGCGCAATCCGCGCCCCGATCTAACCCGATGGCTCGGCATACCCAATGCGTGCAACGGTTGTCACAACGACGAGTCGAAGGGCGAGACGCCCGAGTGGGCTCAGCAGAAACTGACCGAGTGGTACGGCGAGCGCAAGGAGCCGACGCACTTCGCTTATGCGATCGCCGCGGGGCGCGAGGGGAAGCCGGAAGGCGAACGGTTGCTAGAGGCCCTGACCCGACGCAAGGACGCGCCGGCGCTGGTCCGTGCCAGTGCGATCGTGTTGTTGGGACGCTATGCGACCGCTACGGGCCGGGCCGCTGCCGTGCGTGGGCTCAAGGATCCCGAGGCGTTGGTGCGGGTGGCGGCCGTGCGAAGTTTGCAGCATCTACCGCCGGAAGAACTGCAGCGCCGTCTGACTCCGATGCTTTACGATCCGATTCGGGCCGTGCGAACCGAGACGGCTCGAAGTCTCTCCCGCGTTCCCGCGAAGCGACTGAACGAGCCGGATCGCAAGGCATTCGACGAGGCCTTGGCGCAGTACATGACCGGCCAGGAGGCCGTCGGCGATCAGGCGGCCGCCCATTTGAATCAGGCGGTGATCCACTCCAATCGCGGTAATCTCGAGAAGGCGGAAGAGGAATACATGACGGCCTTGAGGCTCGATTCTCAGTTCAATCCCGCGCGGATCAATCTGGCGATGCTCTGCGACCAGCAAGGCAAGAAGGATGAGGCCGTCAAGTGGTTCCGCGAAGTGCTCGATTTGGAGCCCGAGTTGGCCGAGATACACTACTCGCTTGGGCTCTTGTTGGCCGAGGACGAGACCCGATTGGCCGAGGCGGCCGAGTCGTTGGCCGAGGCGGCCCGATTGTCGCCGGACAATCCGCAGTTCCACTACAACTATGGGCTGGCGTTGCAGCATTTAGGGCGACCCGACGAAGCCGAACGGGAGCTTTCGGCCGCCTACAAGCTGGCTCCCGGTGTGCCCGCCTACCTGCACGCACTGGCGATACTCTATTCGCAGGAAGGCCGTTGGAGCCGCGCGATCGGGTGCGCCGAGGAGTTGGTGCGCCGGGACCCGAGAAGCCGGCAGATGCAGGCGTTGCTTCAGTACGTGAAGCAGGGAGCGGCCGAGGCGAACGGGCCGGAGTGACTCTCACCCTCCGCCGAACGCGGGCAGCAAGGCGACGTGGGCCTCGGGACCGACCTGAGTGCTCAGCCCTTCGGCAGCGATCTTGCCGTCGACGACGATCGCCAGGTTGGGGCTGATCTTCTCCCCTTCGCAGATCCGCCGTCCGATACCCGGATAAACCACGTCGAGCGCGGCAACGACCTCACGCAAAGTGGCACCGTCGACCTCCGCCTCCCTAGCGCCGTCGGTCACGTCTTTTAGCAGAAGTGGAATGGTTACCTTGGCCATAACGCCATTGTACGCAATCGCCGCTGATCCGTAAACGCCGCCCCTACTCCGGGCAGGAGAACTGCAAAGTTGGCTTTTGTGGACGAGATGTTTGGGTGGCACGTCCCTGAGGTACGAAGGGCGTGGCTTTTGCGGTGACACAACGCCCTTCGTACCTCAGGGACGTGCCACCCGAGCGACTTTGCAGTTCTCCTGCTATTCCACGGGCGTCTCCACGGCGGTTGCCAGACTCAGCACGAAGCAGGCCCCGTCGGCACCGATCTGCTCGAACTGCAAGTCGCCTCGCATGTCGCGGGCCAACCGCCGACTCAGCGCGAGCCCCAGCCCGACGCCCGGCGCCGAGTGGGCCGCCTCGTTGGCCGATTTCGAGAACGCACGGAAGAGCCGTCGCCTCATCTCGATGGAAATGCCCGGCCCGTGATCGCGCAGACGCAGGCGGACCTCCCCATTGTGGTGTTCGCAAGTCAGATGAATTCGCTTGTCGGCGGCGTCGGCGGCATACTTGCATGCGTTGTCGACCAGGTTGAACAACACCTGCTCGACGGCCGAAACATTCGCGCGCACGGGCTGATCATCGGCCGGGCCGTCTCGTTCGACGACCAGTTCCATGCCCGCCTGTTCGGCACGTGCGGTCAGTCGGCCCGACATCGAGTCGATCATCTCGCCGGTCGCAATTGTCGCGAGTTGTCCGTTGGTGCGTCCCCGTTCCAGCCGGGCATACGACAGGACGTTTTCGACCAGATGGGTCAGCCGCGAGGCCTCGGCGTGCAGGGTTTGCAGATACCGGCGTTGCTGCCCCGGGTCGGTGACCATACCCTCGGCCAACATTTCGGCATACATCTGGAACGTCGTCAACGGCGTGCGCAATTCGTGCGTCACGGCCGATACGAACGACGCACGCCGCTCGCTCAGACGAATCACGCCCGCCAGCAGCGTCGCCACGGCAACTGCCGCCAACAGAAAACAGCTCCAAGCGACGGCCAGCGAAATTCGAATCGGCGACGGGGATTCGGCCGCAGTGATCGGCATCGCTCCGGAACCGCTCGTACGGTACGTCGCCGTCAAACGGACCGGCAAGGCAGCCAGCGCACACGGTTCCTCCTCGGAGCGAGGTACCGTCATCGGGATCAGGTCGGCCTCGGGTAGCAGGTCTTCGACCATCTCCAGCAGCGACGTGCGAATCGTGGGCCAGTCGAGCAGGCATCCCTGCACGTATTCGTTGCCGCCGGCCGTGACACGCCGCGCGAGGACGAGTTGATCTTCGATCCAAAGCGGCGTCATCAACACGCCGGTGACGTCCGTGGGCGTGGAAAACAGCCTATTGTTGAACGCGTTCAAGGCATTGTCGTCGAAGTTTTGGGCCATGGCCGTATTGGCATTAGAAATAATGGCCTGATTGCGTTGGACGAATTCGGCCACGCTGGGGCCGCGTTGCTGCGCTTCGAACTGGCGCAGCTTGTTTGCCGTGCGTTGTTCGGCCGTCTGAGCCAGCGGCGAAACAACCAACGCGACCGGCTCGGGTGCATTTTCGGGCAACATGGCCACCAGCCGCTCCCGATCGACCAGCGACGCCATTCGCGAGAGTTGCGACTCGCTGCCACGGACGGTTTCTTCGAGGGCATGTTGCGGCACGGCCAATTCGTAGTTCGATCTCGTGGGGACTTGCGGCGAGGTGAGTCGCCCATCCGGCTCGTATTGGAAATAGAGCAACACGCTGGGCGAACCGGTCGTAAGCAGCGGCGACGGGATGAGCATTTCGCCACCGGCCCGGCCGTTGAACATGCGGCTATACGCCCGATCGACCGGCATGAACGAACTGTAGACGAAATAGGGGCGAGCGCTCTCCTGGGCGACCAGCGGCGAAAGCACCGAATCCATCCGCCACAAGGCCAGCCGAATCTTCTCGTCCCAGGCCGCTCGACGATAGGCCTCGGCCTCCTGATGCCGAGCGGCCGCCTCCTGACGACGCGCGTCCGCTTCGGCCCGATCCAATCGGACCGCGACCAGCGTGATCCATCCCATGGCAGACAGCACCACTGCCAGGCAAAGGGCAAAGCCAAGCCAGATGTTGCGAGGATGTTTCATGGACATGGAACGAATGCTCGTTGGTCTTCGAGGTCGCCGACACGTCAATCGGCGGCAAACATGTATCCTTTGCCCCGCACGGTCAACAGCACGGCCGGGTCGGCGGGGTCGTCTTCCAGTTTCTCGCGCAACCGGGCGATATGCATATCGATCGTGCGCGTCGAGGCCCCCTTGGGGCTGATTCGCCAAACGTTCTGGAGCAACTCGTCGCGCGAAATCGCACGGCCCGAGTTCGCGGCCAGATAATGTACGAGCTCAAGTTCCCGCTCCGAAAGTTCCTGACGCCGCCCGTCGTTGAAGCAGATCTCACGGCGAGCCATGTCGATCTGGCCGGCGGGAAAGTCGATCCGTGAGACGTTATTCGGACGCTCGGGCGAACGGCGGATGACCGCCTCGACCCGGGCGAGCAGTTCCTTCACGCTGAACGGTTTGACGACATAATCGTCGGCCCCGTCGCGGAGGCCCTGTACCCGATCGGTCTCCTCGCCGCGTGCGGAGAGGATAATGACCGGCAGCGTGGGCCGCAGCCGTCGGACTTCGCGGAGGATCTCGAATCCGTCTCGTTTCGGCAGCACGTGATCAAGCAGCAGCAGGTCGTAATCGGCACCCAGCGCCAACTCCAAGCCCGCCAGGCCGTCGGCCGCT
>JAZFUB010000246.1:0-3683 GCA_036447015.1 Thermoguttaceae bacterium
TCCGGAGCCTGGGCGCCGACGACGGTCGAGAACCCTTGCGGCAGTTCCTGGATGAACTCGTAGGTCCCGACTTGTTTGGCCGCTTGAGCCACTTGAATCTGCGAGACCTTCGGATCTCCGCACGAGATATTGTCGGAGACCGTTCCGGTCAGCAGCATCCCGTCGCCGGTGATCAAGACGGTCTGCCGGTGGAGCGAATCGAACGTGACGTCGCGGAGGTTCTTCCCGTCCACGAGAATCCGGCCGGCCGCCGGATCGTAGAGCCGTAGAAGCAGTCCGGCCAGAGCCATCGGAGCGCCGGAATCGGAGGCGAGAATGGCCGTGCGAGAGCCTGCGGGAATCGTCAGCGACGCTCCGTCGAGGAACCTTCGGCCGTTGTGGTTGGCCAGCGTGACGGAAACCAGTTCCAGTTGCTCTCGCAGCGGGCCCAGCGGCTGTGCCTTCGGCCCCTGCGAAACCGACGGCTCGCGATCGAGATACGCGAAGATTTCGGCCGCAGCCTCTTCCGCTTGTCGAATCGGACCCGTCGATCGCAATAGCCGGGCCATGGGAAAGTAGGCACAAATCAGGGCCGTTCCCAACACGATCGTCCCGGAAACGGTGAGCCCCGGCGGATCGCGAAGCACGTTGATTCCCACCAGGAGCAACAGAAGTGCGGTTCCCGAAAGCACGAAAAGCACGATGGCCGGTGTGACGATCGCGTCGCTGGTGGCTATCTTGAGTTGGGATTCCCGGTACCGCGATAGAGCCACTGCGAACGGTTTTCCCGACGTTTCGTCGAGCGAATAGCCGGTGGCCAACGGCACCTGGCGAAGACGTTCAACCAGCGTCCCGTGCTCCTGCCTGGCCAGGTCGCCATGAATTTGAGCATGTCGCCGGGCCTGTGCTTGGAGATAGTTGCAGAACAACCACGTCAGGGCTGCAAAGAGGCTCGCGGCCAACGTAAGCCAAACGTCCACCAACAAGGCCAGCAAAGCAAGGACGATCAGCAACACGACCGATCGCGGCCGAGAACGGTACCAGGCAACCAGACCGGTTGTCACGTCGTCGGCACTCTCGTCAAAGAGTTTCTTTAGCCCGGCCCCACGCTGGCCGAGCATTTCGCTCGCTCCAACGCGAGACGCCTGGCAGTGGATCGCCTCTCTCAGTCGCGTGGCGATGGACAGGGCCGCTTGCTGCGCGGAGCGATACAGGACGACCAGTGCAAGCGACTCGACGGCGGCAAGCGCCAGCCCGGTGGCCACGAGCAGAATCAGGCAATCCAGGTTCTCTCGAACGGCGCCCCAATGGGCGTAGCGATCCATAAGCCAGCGGCCCAGCATCGGTTGCTCGCGGTTTCGGTAGACCCAGGGAAGGAGCCCGCGGCCGAGGTACTCGACCCGTCCACTAAGCACGCGATCCGCACTGAGCACGCGATCCGGTTCGCCCGCCCAAGAGCGAATCGCTTCCTTCTGCGTCGCGTCAACGACCAGATTTCCCCGGCCGATGAACAGTTCGGTAATCAGCCCGAGCACGATGACCAGAAGCGGAACGGCCACAGCCGACACCCCGCTTGCGATCTGGACGGACAGCCACCCGCCGATAGGGCGGCCGCCGTGTTTGGCTCGTTTGAGTGAAGCTGCCTGCATCAACGTGGGTCCTCGGTAGCTGTGGGCAAGTGGCAACGGCTCCGGCTCCGGACGTCAATCGAGTCTTGCGCCCGCGCGTGAGTTGGGCCGCAGGCGAATCCTTATGCAGTGTTTCGCAAGATTCTGCACGTTATTTGGAGTCGATTCGGGCCTGCGCTATGCCAAATCGCGGTCCTCGAACAACACCAGCGCCAGGAGCATGGCAACCGTGCTGTATAACATGCAGTATACCAAGGACATGCAAAGATACTCGTACGGAACCGGACGACCGCCGGCGATTGCCGGTTGAATGTCAAAATTCTCCAGAACGGGCAAGATGGTGGCCAAAAGCTGCCCCACGAACGCAACCGGCTCGAGTTGGCCGAGGGACGATTTGACGATCAGGGGGGTCAGGTGCCCCAATACATACACGGACGAGCAGATCGAAAAGTTACCCAACAGCGACAGCCGCGTCGAGATGGCCACGCTCAGCGCCGCCAGAACGACCGTTTCCATCAGCCCCAACACCAATCCGGGAACGGCACCGACCATCTCGAGGTGGCAGATTTGCCAACTCGGCATGTCCTCCGTCATCTCGCGGGAGTCGTGGATCGGTTTGTACGCGACCGTCAGGAGAAACACGCAGCCCAAGACGACGAACAGCACGACCACGGTCCACGTGATTCCCGAGAACTTCCCCAGGATAAACTGCCACCTGCTGATCGGCTTGGAAAGGACCGTCAGCGCCGTTCGCCCTTCGATCTCGGCGGCAACCGACGTGCTGGCCGCCCACAGCGCGACGACGATTGCCAGCACCCGGATCAACGTCAGGCCGGAGTCCTTGAGCATCTTGATCTCTTCGTCGAGGGTCTGGTAGGGGAGGAAGATGAACAAAATGAGCAGAAAGATCCCCAGTGCGAGGCAAATCAGGAAGATGGGCTGGGCCAACTCACTCTTGGTCGTCGTCAGCGAAATGGCCGCCAGCTTCGGCATGAGCAAGCGTTGCAGAAAATAGAGGAGGAACAGACCCACAAGTGCCACGGCGGTTATGGCCGCGGTCAGAACCTCGGCATGCCGCGGGGCCGTTCCGACGACGACGTGGAGCTTGCCGGGCGTCCCACTTCGATTCCACACGTAAAGCGACGAAATCTCGTCCGGCGTCGATCTGGCGGCCTTTTGGGCGCCCCACGAAACTTCTTCCTCCGCCGTCACGTCGATCTTTGCGTAGCGGTCTGTATCCGGATCGGCCGACGCGCGGATCGTCAGGTCGACGTCGCTCTTGAGTTCCAGTCTTCGGAGTTCGTCGCGGCGATACGAGACGGCGATTTCCCGCTGTGCGTCTTCGGCGCCGATGTCGAAATCCCACGTGCGGGTACCCGTGAAAGGCAATCGTCCGAGCGACGCCAAGAGTTCGCCCGGTTCTCGGACCACCGCCGTGCTGGCCAGACCGAAACCGGCCCAGAGACAGGCCACGACGAAAATCCACGACAGAGGGCCTTCTCGAATCGCCCGGGGGACCTCCGCGGCAGCCGGCCGGCTGAAGAGAGCGACCACGCCCCAAATCAAAGCCAGAAAGAGCAGACCGGCCAGCACACCGAGTCCGGAAATCCAGAGCGGGGTGAGCCACGAGGTCACCCAGGGCGGCGCAGCGATGAACCACGGGGCCGCCTGGCCCGAAAGGCCGATTGTCCCAAAAAGCGAAATCATGACCCCCTCATCTTGCTCGTCCGATTCAGTAACGTCGACAGTTGCAAAGCAATCGTGTACGATGGCCCTCCGAGGCCGTCGTTTTCAGTACGAAATAACAAATTCCGAGAACTCACCGGTCGCTGGAGACGTTTCCTCGCGAGCATTCTGTATGTACTCGGCCATCGTTTCGAGGACTTCGCCCGTCACTCGATCCAGTTCGCCGGCGGCCCCCTCGACGACAAGTTCCACTTTACCGTCGGGCAGATTCCGTACGAATCCCGTGACGTCGCAGCGACGGGCGATTCGCGCGGCGGTGTATCGAAAGCCGACCCCTTGAACGTAACCCTCGTAGTAGACGTGCCGGCGCTGGTAATCGGCGGACGGTGT
>JAZFUB010000247.1:0-7003 GCA_036447015.1 Thermoguttaceae bacterium
CCGGCTTGCCCGGCGGATCGTTCGGTTGCTCACTTCCCGGGCACTGGGCCACACACGACCGTAGTGGAAAACCGAATAATCCGCCGGGCAAGCCGGCGGGATTTCTATACGGCATAGGCAGCCTTGATGTAGCGGGAAACCGAACGATCCGCCGGGCAAGCCGGCGGGATTCAGGTCGAAGCGAGTGGAACTCGTGTAAGACAACGAGTGGGCTTGCCTCGCGGTGGGAAGCACGGAAAAAACGTGGCGATTCCGGTTTCAGGTGCAGAACCCGAGAGAAACGGCGTCCCACCGGCGCGGGTGTGTTGCCTGGTATCGCCTACCGTGCTATGCTTGTCGTAGATTAACCCCCCACTGCCGTGGTTATGAATCACCTTAACGGAGGGCGTGACATGAGAAACTGCGTGATTTGGTGCGTAATGCTTCTCACAATAGCGGGGACCGCTTTCAGCGAGACGAAAGAGCCGCTGAAGGAACTTGCGGTGGACTTAGGCACGGGCGTGAAGATGGAGATGGTCCTGATTCCAGCGGGCGAGTTCAAGATGGGCAGCGGTGAGTCAGCGAAGGACACGGCTGCCTTCTTCGACAAGACCTACGGCAAGAATCTTCTGAAAGCAGACTACTTCAATGACGAGCATCCGCAGCACCGCGTGCGGATCACCAAGCCGTTTTACCTGGGCAAGTACCATGTCACGCGGGGCCAGTTTCGGCAGTTCGTCAAGGATTCCGGGTACAAGATGGACGGGGAGAAAGGCGAAAAGTCGGGGGCCTTTGGATGGAACCCCGAGCAGAGAGTGTTCGCGTCCAACAAGGACTACTCTTGGCGCAACGCAGGTTTTGAGCAGAGCGACGAGCACCCGGTGGTGAGCGTAAGCTGGAACGATGCTGTGGCCTTCTGCCAGTGGCTCAGCCGGAAGGAAGGCAAGACCTACCGACTGCCAACGGAGGCCGAGTGGGAATACGCCTGCCGTGCCGGAACGACAACGCGGTATTACAGCGGTGACGACCCGGAGACGCTGGCCCAGGTCGCCAACGTGGCTGACGCGACGGCCAAGGCGAAGTTCCCGGACTGGATATGGACGATCAGAGCCAGCGACGGGTACGCGTTCACAGCGCCGGTGGGCCAGTTCAAGTCCAACGCCTTTGGGCTTTACGACATGCACGGAAATGCATGGCAGTGGTGTGCAGACTGGTATCGCGATGACTACTACGGCAAATCCCCCGCAGACGACCCAACCGGCCCAGACACCGGAGATGTCCGTGTCCTTCGGGGCGGTCCCTGGAGCGGCAGGCCGTTCGGTTCCCGTTCCTCCGTTCGCGCCGTGGCCGCGCCGGACTTCCGGTTCGACTTCGGGGGCTTCCGCGTTGCCAGGACGCCGTAGCAGTATGCGGTCTGTCGTTCTTACCGTTTGCGGTTTGACTCTTTTCCCTTTTGCCTCGCCGCGCAGCGGCGATTGAGTCCCGGCCGACCGTGTGTAGTAGAAAGCCGAATATTCCGCCGGGCAAGCCGGCGGGATTTGTGTAAAACAACGAGGTCTCCGCCCCTGGCAAAATGCGGCGTTCGCACCTATTGTCGGAACAGCCAAAACCGTCACGCACTTCCCAGCGCGGGGCAAGCCCAGCGGCTAACGACAATTCGTCATGCGCCACTATCGCAACGCGTAATCCGACGGCTTCATCCCCTTTCGGTAACCGCCGAAACCGAACGGCAATGGGTCGAACTTGCCGACTACGTCCACATTCGCCCGCTCTGGAATCTTGTCGTCGAGCCCCACGCACCAGTAGACGGCGTTGATCACCAGCCGCCGAAGCCCTTCGCTGTGGAAGTCGGTCGCGGCGCCCATGGTGGTCGTAAAGACACGGCCGACCTGATCGTCGGCGCCTCGATAGGTTCGGGTCCACGCCATGGGCATCATCGGCTCGTTCTTCGGGCCGGCCAGCGGTTTGTCGGTCGGCTTCATCCCTTCGAGCACCTGGCCCAATGCCAACACGTTGCTGTCGTCGGACAGGGAACTTCGGACCGTGTAGACGTCGGTCGGTCCCCAAATGTCCTCGCAGCCGCGAACGATCGGATGGTCCTCGGCCCCCGAAGCGATGATTCCCCGGGTGCTCTCGCGGCCATGGCGGCCGTGGTGGCTGATCCACGTTTGGCCGAGGATCCGTTGCCCGAAGCCGCCCTTCCACGTCTTGCTTCGGAAGCCGAACCGCTCGTACTTCGGCCCGCCGAGCCCGAACGCGACGACGGCCGCTCGCATACCGATCACCGGCTTGCCGGCGTCGATGTACTCGGCGACGTAACGCATCTGTTCGTCGGGCAACTCGCGGAATCGGGTGGCGATGATCATCAGGTCGGCCGACCGGAGCGACTCGAGGCCCGGCAGGTTCCGCCGGTTGTCCGGATCGATGGTGCCGTCTTCCGGGTTGATGGTAAACAGCACCGTGCAGGTGAATCCGTGATGCTTCGCGAGGATTTTACCCAACTGGGGCAAGGCCTCTTCGGAACGGTATTCTTCGTCGCCGGAGACAAGCACGATGTGTTTCCCTTTGCCCGGTCCGTCGACCCCCTCATGGACGACCCACGGATCGGCGGCCGAAGCCCGACGGCTCGCCAGCAACCCCAGCAGCAAGATTCCAAACAGCCACGCCAGTCGGAAGGTTTCGTTTCGCTTCATGTCGGTCCTTTCTAGTTTCGGTCAGGGGTTGTCGGGTAGCTGGATTCGCAAGAATTCAGGCGTTGCCGCATTCGCCTGAACTCTTGCGAGTCCAGCTACGCGGGAAAAATCATTGCGTCGCCGAATGTCGTTTGGAACTCGGGATCGCGGGAGAGATCGAGGTGCTCGGTTCGGCGTGCCAGTTCTTCTGCGGCGATCCGGGCCTGTTTCGAAACGGCGATCATTCGCGCGCCGGCCAGCGACGTGTTTCCTTGGTAGCGGATGCGTGGGTGCGGGACCTCGGGCGGGATCAGCCCGATGCGTTGGGCGTTGCTGCGGCGGATGAAATTGCCGAACCCGCCGGCCAGCAAGACCGCTTTCAAGTCGGCCGGGTCGACGCCCGCTCGCCGCAACAGGATGGCGATGCCCGCCCGAATGGCACCGGTGGCCAGTTGCAACTCGCGCAGGTCGCGCTGCGTCAGCATGACGGCGCCGCCGGTGTCAGTTTCCGATTCCCAGGCCAGGACGAACGCCGGGTGCCCTTCGTGCGAGACGATCCGCCGGGCAAGGTCCGGCAGCGTGCCGTCGGGTAATTGATCGGCCGTGCATAGCCGCCCTGCGGGAGTCAACAGGCCGTGGCGCAGAAGTTCGGCGGCCACGTCGATCAGCGCGGAACCGCAAAGGCCGGTCGGCGGGACGTCGCCGATGACGTTGGCGTGAAGTTGTTGGTCGACGACCACTTTCTCGATCGCTCCCCGCGTGCCTCGCATTCCGTGCAGAATCCGCGCACCCTCGAACGCCGGCCCCGCGGCCGTCGATGCGGCCGTCAGCTTTCCGTCGGCGAACAAGACGATTTCGCCGTTGGTACCGATGTCGATCAACAGCGTCGGACCGTCGCTGACAGCCAGACCGGTTGCCAGGATTCCCGACACGGTATCGCCGCCGACGAACCCGCCGATGACCGGCAAGAGGCAGGCCGTGGCCCGGGGATGAACGTGCAGGCCGAGTTGGGTCGTCGGCAGCAAGAGTCCTCGCCCCACGGCCGGCACAAAGGGCACGCCGCCCAATGCACTGGGGTCGATACCGCAGAGCAGTTGCTGCATGGTCGTATTGCCCGAGAACGTGACTTCGTAGATTTGTTCGGCCCCGATGGCGGCCATGGCTGCCAACTCGCCGATCATCCGGTCGACGCCCTCGACGATCGACTCCTGCAACTCGCTGAGCCCTTGCGGGAGTTGCTGTGCGTGGAGGATTCGCGAGAGAACGTCGTCGCCGAAACGGGTCTGCGGATTCAATCGCGAGGCGACCGCCAGTTGGTTGCCCTCGTCAAGGTTGTTTCTGTCGAGTTCGATTTCGTCGGAGTTGTCGCCAGGCTCGGCTGCGTTGCTCAGATTCATCAGCACGCCGACAAGCGTGGTCGTGCCCAGGTCGATCGCGACGGCATAGATTTGTGCTTCCGTATTCTCGGGTTCGAAGTCGATCAACTCGGCGTCTATCAAGTCACTGTCGATCAACACGGCCGTGCCACGGAAGTTTGTCGCACGCAATCGGGCGGGCATTTCGCGCAGCAACTCTAGGCCGATATGAAAGGGGCCGATCGCCCGTTGCAGGCGAGTCAGGTCGTCGACCGCATCGTCGCGATCCGGCGGCGGAAGCTCGACGTATCGCTTGCGGACGGCCGGATCGATGGACGTCGGCTCCAGAGGGCTCCCGTCGACGAGGATCTTGTGATGCGAGGCCAGCAAGGAATCCTGGGGAACTTCGACCGTCGCCGGCCCATCGACCGACGCTTGGCAGGCCAACCGAACGCCCGCATCGAGTTCTTCGGCTCTCAGTAGATCGATTTCCGCCTCGGTCGGTTCGGACGCGCCCGAGGCGACGACCAGACGGCACTTGCCGCAAGTACCGGCTCCGCCACACGGCTGATCCAGCACGATCTCGGCGCCGACGGCGGCCTCCAACAGACGGGTTCCCCCGAGTACGTGGACCGTCTTGCCCGACGGCTGGAAAGTGACGGCAACTTCCGTTTCGCGCATTACGACTCCTCGGGCGGTGCTCCCTGCAACTCTTGCAGCAATTCGACGAACTTGGTGGCCGTTGGGGTGAAAACCCGACGGTGACGATGGATGATTCCGATCGGCCGCCGCAACTCGGGCGCGATCAGACGGACGGCCGCAAGCGCCTTTGCGGCCACCTTCTCGCGAACGGTCCGCTCCGGCAGGATGCTGATCCCGGCACCGATCTCGATGGCCTGCTTGATCGTCTCGATGTTGTCGAATTCCATCCCAATGCGAACCGACACCGAACGCTGTCGCAGATAGCGATCGATTTCCTTGCGGATCGTCAGGTCCCGGTCGAAGGCGACAAAATCCTCGCCTTGCAGATGCTCGGCAGTCACGGCGTCTTCGTCGGCCAGCCGGTGGGTCGCATGGCAGACCAATACCATCTGCTCCGAACGCAGTGGGATGACGTTCAGGTCGGGCGAAGTCATCGGATAGGAGACGATGCCAAGTTCCACTTCGCTGTTGAGCACCGCGTCGTAGACGCTGCTCGGGTGGAAGTATTGCAGCCGTACCTTGGCCTTGGGATAACGGCGCATGAAGTCCTGCATGCAACGGCTCATGTCGTGCAGGCCGACCGAGTAGATGGCGGCCACGCGAACCAGGCCGCTGATTTCCATCCGCAGCGACCGCACCCGGGCTTCGGCCGCGTCGTACGTGTCGACCACTTCGCGGAACCCCTCGTAACAGGCCTGCCCCTCGGGCGTGAGCACGAAAGGCCGTTTGGTGCGGTCGATCAGTTGCACGTCGAAATGACGTTCCACGCGATGCACGCACTGAGTGGCCGCCGACTGGCTGACGTCGTTGACGGCCGCTCCTCGCGAAAAGCTCTGGTGCTGGACCACGTCGCAGAAGATACGCAGTGTCTCGATGTTCATGATAGGAAGCGTACCATAAGTAACGCTTATAATCAAGCCCCAACGGGTCTCGCAGGCTCGTATCGTAGCTGGGCTCGCAAGAGTTCAGGCGAAAAGCGCTGTGTGGTAGCGTCGCCCGAAGTCTTGCGACTTCGGCTACGGGCAAAACGATGTTGACTCGCCGAGATGAAGATGGTACACAACTCGCTGTTTGGGGGGTGTGGTCGTTTTCTCAACCGTTCAGGAAGAAAAGGAAGAAGCCATGAGAGTCAAAAGAATCGTTGCATTGATGTGTGTGAGTGTCGTGTGTGCGGTCGCCTACTCTCAGACACAGACGCCCACCACCCAGCCCGTGTTTCGGCAAGCGTTTGAATCGAATGCCCTACGCTCGGTGCCGAAGTCTCCGTCTTTTGGGGGGGCGACTCCCTCGATGTCGCCTGTGTTCCGCAAAGGCTCGTCCGGCTATGCTGTGGCGTCCCCTTCGCCCAGCACGCACTCCAAACCGACCCCGGACAGCACGCCCGTTCGGCATGTCGGCGGTAGCGACCGTGTCGACTCGGCCGAATCGGAAGAGTTGAAACTCGATTTGCTCGCAAAGGCAGCGGCCTGTCTCGAGGCGGCCGGAATGCCTGAGGAAGCGCAGCGAGTCCGCGAGGAGATCAAGAAGAAGAAACTGGCCCTGGCGACCCGCCTCGAAGCGATGGAAAAGGAAGTACAACATTTGAAGCGGATTCTCGGCAAGGACCAGCAGGTCATGATCCAGATGCGCATGTTGGAGATCGACGTCAGCAAGTTGCAAGAACTGGGCTTCGACTTTTCCAAGTCAAAACCGGACGCGACATCTGGCGGTAACCTCATCCTCGCGAAAAGTCCGGCCGATCTATCTCAAGACACGTCCTATTTCCGTATCGTGGATCAAGATGCCCAATTCTTGAAGATGCTCAACGCGTTGCAGCAAGACAACTTGGCTAGGGTCGTCGCCGAACCCACGCTGGTCACGCTCAGCGGCCGGCAGGCCTTCATGCACGTTGTAGGTGAGTTCCCGGTTGCCCTACCAAAGCCGGGCGATGTGTCGACAGTTGATTTTCAGCAGGTGGGCACCAGAATCGATGTTCTCCCGACCGTGCTCGACAACGGCAGAGTTCGCCTCGAAATTCGATGTCGCACATCCACGCTCGCGACAACGGCCGAAGAAGATGTGGAGCCGGCCCTGGAGGTCCACACGATCGACACGAGCCTTGAGATGATGGCGGGACAGACGTGCATCCTTGGTGGCCTGATCCAAAGACGCCCGAGCACCAAGGACGCGACTTCGGAAGATGTCGACGAAGAGTCGCAATCGAAAGACAGTGGCAATCCGACGGAAGGGGCGACGAAGGACATCGCGATGGTCGTCCTCGTAACGCCGAAACTCGTCGAGCCCATGCGGGCCGCC
>JAZFUB010000248.1:0-3925 GCA_036447015.1 Thermoguttaceae bacterium
TGGTACCGATATGACGGTGGCCGAGGAGTTGGACCACCATGTGATGGCCGAGGACATTCCGCTGGCCGTGGTCGCCCGGATCGAAAGTCGGCCGGACGAATACCCGGGCGTCAAGATCGTCGAGCGCACTCGGCGAACGTATCCGTCGGATAGCCGGGCCGCTCACGTGCTGGGCCACCTTGGTCCGATCGCGAAGGAGGAACTGGCCCGACGCAAGGAAGAGGGCTACCATCCGGACGATTTCGTGGGACGAACCGGCATCGAGCGTCAATACGAGACGGTGTTGCGAGGGCTTCGTGGCATGGCCGTCGAACTGACCAACCGCAGCGGTCGCGTCCTGTCGGCCTATCGGCAAGAAGAGCCGGGCATCGGTCGCGACCTGATCCTGACGATCGACCCGCAGCTACAGCGAGCGGCCGAGAGCCTTTTGGATAGTGCATTGGATCTTAGGACGGTTCGGTTCGAGCATCCCGAGCCGGCCGGCGGAGCGATCGTGGTGATGGACGTTCGCACCGGCGCGTTGCGAGCGGTCGCGTCGGCACCGCGGTTCGATCCGAACCTGTTCGTCGTCGGCGGTGCGGGCAAGTTGCTCGACGACAAGACCCGCCCATTGTTCGATCGGGCCGTCCGCATGGCCATTCCGCCCGGTTCCGTCTTCAAGGCGATCACGGCCGTCGCATTGCTGGAAGCGGCGGAGTTCGATCCGCCCGACTTCGATCCAGACGCGCCGTTCTTCTGTCAGGGCTACTTGCACGAGCCCGACCGGCAGCGATGTGCGATCTATCGCCGCCATGGCGTGGGGCATGACGACGTCACACTCAGCGACGCGTTGGCCGTCAGTTGCAACGTCTATTTCTTCGACCACGCCGGTCGACTGGGGCCCGAGCCGCTGGCCGATTGGGCACGACGCTTCGGGTTCGGGCAACGCACCGGCATCGATTTGCCGAGCGAGGCGGCCGCAGTCGTCCCCGACCCGACAAACGGCTGGCGGCCGGGCGATACGCAGTCGTTGGCCATCGGCCAGGGCTCGCTCACGGCAACGCCGATGCAAGTGGTTCGCATGATCGGGGCCGTCGCCAACGGCGGGCGTCTGGTCACACCGCACGTCGTCAGCCGACTCGGACTGGCGGAAGGGGCGGACAGCGCCGAGCCGATCCGCATTCCCCCGCCGAGGCCCATCGCCGGGCTACATGCCGAGACGTTGGCTGCCGTGCGTGAAGGACTCCAGCGGGTCGTCGCGGACCCGATCGGAACGGCCCATGGCACGGTCCACCTCGAATCGATCGCCATTGCCGGCAAGACGGGAACGGCCGAGACGGGCGGCGGCCGGGCCGACCATGCCTGGTTCGCCGGTTATGCGCCGGCCGAGCACCCCCGATTGGCGATAGTCGTCGTACTGGAGCACTCGGGCAACGCCGCAACGGCCGCCGGCCCGATCGTTAAGGCACTGGTCGGGCAGATGCAAAAGCTGGGATTGCTGTAGCTTGCAGTGTCTTCCCGTTTAGCTGCCGCCGGTACGGCGGCTTGGCCGAAAGTGTGTTCAAGCGTTAAGCCGCCGTGCCGGCGGCAGCTAAACGGTCGTGTGTCGCTTTCCGGTCGATCCCGGCCCGACGCGTGTCATATTATCCTCCCGCAGCGCGAACGGGAAGATCCTCCCGGCGGCGACTTCGTCTTCGCAGAGGGCCGTGATCGGGGCTTCGAGAGGGTTCGGCGGCGGATGCCGAGGGGCCGCCGAAAGTTCAATCGCAACATGTTTTCCGACAAAGACTTACAACCAGCCAATTCTCAGCGAACCGGTTGTGAGACTTTGCGAAAAGCGGTATACTGCCAGTTTGCACAGAATAGACTACGAAGTGACGCGAGCGGCCCCCTCCATAGAGGGTGATGCATGGCGTTCTGAAACTTCGCCTATCGAAAGGATTCACGTTGGCTACCGACTCGAATCTCCCGCCGGACCCGCCCGATGAAAATCCCGCCGTCGACAGCAGCGGGAACAACGGCGGGCACGGGAGGATCCAGAAACTGCCGATCGAAGAAGAGCTCAAGGGCAGTTATCTGGTCTACGCGATGAGCGTGATCGTCAGCCGCGCGTTGCCCGACGTCCGCGACGGGTTGAAGCCGTCGCAGCGGCGGATCCTGGTCGCCATGAACGATCTGAACCTCTCGCCCGGCTCAAACCGCATCAAGTGTGCCAAGATCTCCGGCGACACGAGCGGTAACTATCATCCGCACGGCGAGGGTGTCATCTATCCGACGCTGGTCCGCATGGCCCAGGAATGGAACATGCGGCACGTGTTGATCGATAAGCAGGGCAACTTCGGGTCGATCGCCGGACTGCCTCCGGCGGCCATGCGATACACGGAAGCCCGGATGTCGGCGACGGCGGCTCTGCTGCTGGAGGACCTGAAGCTCGACACGGTCGACTACGTGCCGACCTACGACGAACGCCGCACGGAACCGGTCGTGTTGCCGTCGAAGTTTCCCAACCTGCTGGTCAACGGTTCCAACGGCATTGCGGTGGGGATGGCCACTTCGATTCCGCCGCACAATCTGAGCGAAATCTGCGATGCGACGATTAGCATCATCGACGAGCCCGATATCTCGATCGACGAGTTGTTGGAAATCGCCCCGGGACCCGACTTCCCCACGGGAGGCGTTGTCTGTGGGTGCAGCGCGATCCGGCGTGGCTATCACTCGGGACGCAGCACGATCGTCGTTCGCGCTCGGGCCCATGTCGAGTCATTTGGCAAGAATCGCACTCGGATCGTCGTGACCGAGATCCCCTATCAACAGGCCCGGGATCGGGTCGAAGAACGCATTGCGGCGGCGGTCAACGACGGCCGGATCGCAGACATTTCGGCCATCCGAAACGAGAGCGATCTGAAGGAACCGGTTCGATTGATCCTGGAACTGAAACGCAACGCCGATCCCGACATCGTGTTGAACCAACTCTACCAGTTCACACCGCTTCAGGACAGTTTCTCAGTCAACCTGCTGGCACTGGTCGACGGCAAGCCGCGGCTGCTGTCGTTCAAAGAGATTCTCGAAGAATTCATCCGGCATCGGGTGACGGTCATCCGTCGCCGCACGCAGTTTCTGCTGGCGAAGGCGCGGCAGCGCAAACACACGGTCGAGGGCCTGTTGCTGGCCCATGCCAACATCGACGAAGTCATTCGCGTGATCCGATCCTCGTCCACACAGGCCGAGGCCAAGCTGCGGCTGATGGAGATCGAGACACCGGGCGCCATGTTGCGCCAGGCGTTGGGTGACGACGGGTTCACCCTCTTCCAGGAGGAACAGGGTGTCCGGGAAGCCTACACGCTTACCGCCGTTCAGGCCGATGCGATCCTCAAAATGACGCTTGGCCAATTGGTCAACCTCGAGCAGGAGAAACTGGGTAACGAGCATCGGAAACTTCTTGAGGAAATCATCGAGTACAATCGTATTCTGTCCGACGAGCAGATCATCCTCGACATGATCCGCGATGACCTCCGCGAACTGAAACGCAAGTACGGCGAACCGCGCCGCACGGAGATCAGCGGCGAGGAGATCGGCGACATCGACCTGGAGGACCTGATCACCGAAGAGACGATGGTGGTCACGATCAGCCACAACGGATACATCAAGCGAACGCCGGCGAGCGTCTACCGGGCGCAGCATCGCGGCGGCAAGGGGCTCAAAGGCGCCAAGACCGAGGAAGAGGATCCGATCCAACATCTGTTCCTCGCCAGCACGCATGCGTTTCTGTTGTTCTTTACGAACTTCGGCAAGGTCTATTGGCGCAAGGTCTATGGCCTGCCGCAACTGGCGCGGGATGCCCGTGGTCGGGCGATCGTCAACCTGCTGAATCTGACCGACGGCGAGCAGATCACCGACTGCCGCGCCGTGAAGGATTTTGACGAGCCCGACCAGTTCCTCGTAATGG
>JAZFUB010000249.1:0-3271 GCA_036447015.1 Thermoguttaceae bacterium
CTCCCCGGGCACTGAGCCGCACTGAGCGTAGTGGAAAACCGAATATTCCGCCGGGCAAGCCGGCGGGATTTGTGTAAAACAACGAGGGCTTACGCCCTGGGCTATTGACTGTCGCCCCTTCGGGGCTGAAATCGCTTGCCATGAAAATACTTGGTGGTGGCTACGTGCCACCAGAGCGACGGATAAACCGGACTTACTTCCCCCATTTCGCGTTTCTGAGGACTTACGGCTTGAAATTGTCGGGGCAGTGGCGGATAGTTCTTAGTTACACCCTTTGGAACAGACCACTAGCCGTTTGGTTCAATTTCCCTTTCAAGTAGCCGCCATGGCAAGTACCGAGGCAGAGTTTCGCGACACGGAGCCTCTGCAGGACGGTGATCCTGTCGAGTCTCCGCAGGATTCTGCGCAGGACCCAGCCGTGCCGGGCCGGCCGTGGCGTCGTCGGCTGTGCGTCCGAGTCGTTCTGGTCGGCTACATTGGCGTTCTGTTCTGGCTTGCTCTTGTGGGCCGCCGTCTTGAACCGACCGTCCAGATCGAGGATCTGCTGCAACTGGTCGACTGGGCCGTCGGAGTTCTCGTCGGCAGTGTGCTGGCCGCGGCGCAGTTGCTCGTGTTGGGTTTCCTGGTGGCCTTTGCGCTTGGGAGCCCGAACGTTGGCCGTCCCGTGCTTACGTGGTTCGGGCGATGGCCGTTGGCCGTTTTGTTGGGGATGGGACTTTTCGTGCTGCTCTCGATTGCCGGCTCGGGCCGCCCTCCCACAATTGTCTCTTCCGTGCTGCCCTTGGTTGGTTACCTGGTCGGATTGTGGATCGGGCTGACCTGCCTGCGCGGACGTCGAGCGATTCTATGGCTCGTGCCGAAACTGGGTCTACTCTTGTTGGCATTCGGCCTGGGCATCGTCGCGATCGTGCTGCTGGCGATCGACGAGGACCCGTTGGCTTTCCAACCGCCCGAGGTGACGTCCGCGGAGAAACGCCGCGTAACCGCAGTCATCAAGCAAAGCTCTGAGACGGCGGAAGGATTTCGGCGAATACGTCTTTCCGGGCGCGACGTCAACCTTCTGTTGGCCGTGGTAATGCGACAAGCCTTTCCCGACGGCAAGGCGAGGATCTCGCTCGATCGGGGAACACTCAGTGGAGAGTCGTCGATACGAATCTCCGGCATCTCTGCATTGCCAAGCTATGTCAACGTTCACGCAACCTTTGGCGTCGAGATCACCGAGGGTCGGCCGGAAGTCGAACTGCAGCGGTGTCGTATCGGCCGGTTGTCCGTGCCGCGTTTTCTCCTTGACGACGTGTGGCCGATGTTGATCTCCGCACTACTGAACGACCCGGACGTGCAGCACGCTGTTGCGTCCGTCGACTCTCTGCGAATCGAGCCGGACCTCGTCGAAGCCGTCATTGAATCCAAAGGCCTCCGCGGCGGCGTGATTCCTTCGCTGCTTGCCCGACTGGGCGGGAATCCCGACGTCTTGCCGAGCGTGCGAATCCATTATCGTCATCTGGTCGAGACGGCCGAGACGTTGCCCGGCGACGATCGGTTTGCAGGTTTCGTGCAAGCAGCGTTCTCGCTGGCACGACAGCGGTCCGAGTCCGAAGATCCCGTTTTGGAGAATCGCTCGGCTATCCTGGCGTTGGCTATCCTGCTGGGACACTGGCGAGTCGAGACTCTCGTCGGACCGGTTGCCGATAGGAAACTCCACTTGGCGGCCCGACGACACACGGGCCGCGTCACTTTGCGAAATCGTAGGGACTGGACCAGACATTTCTTTGTCAGCGCGGCGTTGGCGCTTTTGTCCAGCGAGTTTTTCAGCGACGAGGTGGGCCTCTTCAAGGAGGAACTCGACGCGGGAGAAGGTGGTAGCGGCTTTTCCTTTTCCGACTTGCTTGCAGACCGGGCCGGCACGCTGTTTGCGTTGGCCGCAACTCGCGATCGGCCGGCAGCACGCGCGATGCAGCAACGATTGGCCGATGGATTCGAGATCGACGCCATCTTTCCGCAGGCCGCCGACCTGCCGGAAGGAATTCCCGACCTTCAGTTGCAGAACGAGTACGGCGGTGTCGCGGGGAAAAAGTACGACGAAATCACTCGGGAAATCGAACGGCGGCTCGCGAACTGTGCGGCGCTCCGATAGCAAGGACTCCTCGGAAGTCTGGTTCGGGAAAACTCTTTCGGGGAAGACGGCACACGCGACTTCCACTGACCTCTGGCAAGCACTCCGCCGATGGCACGCAACATTGCAACCGAATCTTTTGACGGATCTCTTGACGGCGCGGCAGACCATTTTCAGCGTCTGGCACGGCTGCTGGAGATGGAAAGTGCGAGCGAAGCGAGGCAGGCGGCCGCGCGCAATCGGCGTCTCTCGCCCGCCGAGGCCGAACGAAGCGGCAACACGCTGTTGAAGCTGTCGATTGCCGACGAGGAGGCCGGCCTAGGGGGCCGATACCTGGTGCATCTCGTGCGAGGCAAGAGCGCCCCGCTTCCATGGACCCGGCTGCGCGTCGGCAGTCCCGTGCTGCTTTCCCCCGACGCGAGTTCGGCCGACAGGAGTTCCGACGATGCTGGCTATCGGGGCGTCGTGTGCGAGCGGGACGAGCGTTCTCTGACGGTGGCTCTGAGCGATCTGCCAGGGGGACTCGGCGACCACGACGTCTGGCGACTGGATATCTCCTACGACGAAATCGCCACCCGGCGGCAGCGCACGGCCATCGATCGGGCCGCCAACGCTCGTTCAGACCGCTTGGCCCAGTTGCGCGACATTCTCCTCGGCAATCGCCAACCCTACTTCGCGACGGACCCGGTCGACCCGCCTTTGGACATCACGCTGAACGAGTCGCAACGCGAGGCCATCCAGTTCGCCCTTTCCGCTCGCGATGTGGTCCATCCTTTCTACGGGCGCATGTTCGAGTACTTCGAACACATCGATGCTTACCGCACGGTGTGGGAGGAAGACGGGCACGCCTGATCCGTCGACTTTTCGAAAAGTGCCCATCGAGACCAAAAAATCAATAAATGGATGCTCATCCGCCGAAGTGACAGGAGAACCGATCGCGATTCAAGCAACGAATGCTTGTGCCGGCAAGGTCGCAGGCCTTGTATGCATATTGCTTGAGTAACTTTTTTTGCCCATTCTCCCCATATCTCCGGTCGCAAAGACGATCGTGGCACTGCAAGTTGGATGCCGGACTGATTGCCGTAATATGCTGTTATTACATGTGTTACGTCGACAAACAACGTCCAAGCGTCAGCCGGTAGCTGCTAACCACACAAT
>JAZFUB010000250.1:0-3119 GCA_036447015.1 Thermoguttaceae bacterium
GGCGGGATTTCTATACGGCATAGGCAGCCTTGATGTAGCGGGAAACCGAACGATCCGCCGGGCAAGCCGGCGGGATTCAGGTCGAAGCGAGTGGGACTTGTGTAAAACAACGAGGGCGTCAGCCCTGGGAATGCTCTATCACCCCTGCGGGGTTTGTTCGACACCATTTCATCCCTGCCATCAATCACCCAAAGGTTTGACATCGGTGTGGGGTTTGGATACAGTAGGGCTCGTTACCTAGATTCCAGGGGTGATGGGTCGCCCCGCAACTCTAATGGAGGCAGCGATAGCTATCATCCGAGACCTGCCATTCGTGATGTAGGCGAGGATTCGCTGCCTCTACCGATTTCCAGGGCGATGGTTCGCCCACAACCTTGAAGGAGGCAGCGCTATGAGATATCTGATTGTCCTTATCACGGGAGCCGTATGGGTATTAGGTGGCCTCGTTCCGCTGACGGCTTTGGCGGAAACGTTCAGTCTCAACTTGACAGGCCGCATGAGCAACTTCGACACGCCGATTTTCCTGCACGTTGAATTCGGCGAATCGGCGGCCGGCGTGGCGGGTGTCAACGGCAATGATGTCTGGAATGATCTCATTGTGTATGGCGACCAGGGAACCAGGGGCACGCTCGGCCCGTGGCATCTCACCGGCTCCGGCGGTGGATTGGCTGCCGCTACCGTCAGTTCTCAAGGAACCTGGAGTCTAACGACTAGTGGCACCCGAATTGTGCCTCTCGAGGACCCGAGCGGCGATATGATGGATGGTATGGTCACTGGCCGAACCGATCAGCACTCGTTCACGGTCACGGTCTCTGAATTGTTGGATGATTTCCCAACGTACGATGTCTACGCATATCTTACCGGTGGCACCCCGCCGGGCAGCAAGTGGGGCTCGATTACGCTCAACGGCTCGTCGACGGTTGACTACATCGTCAGGATCTTTGACGGAACCTTCATCGAGGCAACCGGAAACAACGCCGCCGACTACGTCGTATTTCGCGACGTGACCGGAGACTCATTTACGATCAGCGGCGGCGGCAACGGATCCGGAACCGGCTTGGCAGGCCTCGAAGTTGTGGGCGTTCCCGAACCCTCCACCCTTCTCTTGTTGGGCATCGGTGCTCTTGGTCTTCTGGCGTATGCTCTCCGGCGGCAGAAGGCTGCTTAGTTCTGCCCCTCGATCCGAAATTCAAAAGGCCTCGTCACCCTGACGGCAGGTTCGCTTGTGTTCGGCCCGCCCGGCAGTGTATAATTGGCTTCTGGCCCTTTAGCGGGGTATCCACCATCCGGCCGCCGCGTCGGCCATGTCCTTACCCGGGAGCCGAGTCATGAAAAAGAACACGCAAACCCGACGCACCTTTCTGAAAAACACCGCGGTCGCTGCCCCCATGGTCGTTTCCGCACGCACGCTCGCGCTGGGTGCGACCGATATCTCGCCGAACGAAAAAGTTCGCATCGGCCTGATCGGTTGCGGCAATCGTTGCCACGCCGTGGTCGGAGGGGGCTTGCATTGGCCCGATTTCCAAATGGCGGCCGTCTGCGACTGCTTCGAGCCGCAGATCCCCCGCTTCCTCGGACGCTATCCCAATGTCAAGTGGAACGCCTACACCGACTTCCGCAAGATGATCGAGAAAGAGAAACTCGACGGCGTGGCGATCGAAACGACGACGCACGCCCGGGCATGGATCGCGATCCAGGTGTTGCAGATGGGTGTCGATGCCTACATCGAGAAGCCGATGTGCCTGACGATCGAGGAAGGCCGTGCGATGGCCGACGCCGCCAAGCAGAACAAGTGCATCACGCAGATCGGCACGCAGCAGCGGTCGATCCCGTTGAACAATTGGGCGTGCGATCTTATTGCAGGCGGGGCGATCGGCAAGGTCAAGGTCGTCTTGGCCCCGAACTTCATCGGCCCCGATCCGTGGGTCGACCAGCCGGCTCAGCCGATGCCCAAGGGCGGCCCGGAGGGTTGGTGGGACGTCTGGACCAATGCCGCGCCGATGCGACCGTACCACTCGAGCATCCACCGCGGTTGGAGTCGTTGGGCCGACTACGACGCGGGCGGGCGGTGCTTCGGCGTCTCCGGTTGGGGAACCCACTCCTACGATCAGGTCCAGCGAGGGCTCGGCACCAGCGAGACGGGGCCCGTCGAAGTGATGCTCGAAGAACCGGTGACGATCACGGACACGGGCAAGTTCGAGCAACGCGAGATCGGCGAAGACGAAACGGGTAAGCGCTACTACGGCATGGCGAAACTCGTCGGCCCGCGGGCAAAAGTCCGCATGTGGTACGCCAACGGCACCGAACTGCGGCTGCACCTCGACGGTGATCGAGGGCCGGGGCTCGGATGCATCTTCGTCGGCGAAGACGGCAAAATCGAGGTCAACCGCGACAAGATCACCTCGAACCCGACGGAACTGCTCACCGGCGAAGATCGGGCCAAGACGCTCGGCGAGTTGGGCGTTTCGGAGACGGCCCCGCACGTGAAGAACTGGATCGACTGCATCAAGACCCGAGAACGGGCCAACGCCGACATCGAGTTCGGACATCGCTCGACGACGATCTGCAATCTGGTCAACGTCGTGCGCGAAGTCGGCCTGGTCGGCAAGCGGCTGAAGTGGGATCCGGAAACCGAGCAGTTCACCAACTGCGACGAAGCGAACCAGAATCGCTGGGTATCGCGACCGCGCCGCGAGGGATACGAACTGCCGAAACTCGGTTGAGCCCATAGCATGCCGAAAAAGAGGCCCTCGTGACCTCCGACGCACCAAGTTCCATATCGTCGACGTTGCTCGAAAGGGTTCAGGCCCGGCGGCCCGAGGCATGGCGGCGGTTGGTCGATCTTTATGGGCCGGTCGTCTATCGGTGGTGTCGGCATTCGAATGTCTCTCCGGAGGACGCGGCCGATCTGACCCAGGAGGTGTTTCAGGCCGTCGCGGCCGGCGTCGAGAAGTTTCGTCGGCAAGGCTCCGGCGATAGCTTCGGCGCGTGGCTGGGAACCATCACGCGCAACAAGGTCCGCGACCACTACCGCCGCCGTCGCGGACAGCCCGAGGCCCGCGGCGGCACCCAGGCCCAGGAACAATTGCAGCAGTTCGCCGAGCCACCCGACTTCTCCG
>JAZFUB010000251.1:0-5628 GCA_036447015.1 Thermoguttaceae bacterium
TGCATGGGTGAGCGAGAGAAGTGGGAACGGGGGAAACGTGGTGATGAAGAACTGGATGATTTGATTTATCGGGTGATTGGGTGCTTGATTGCGGTTCATAAGGATTTGGGGCCGGGGTTCCTTGAGAGTTTGTATCATCGGGCGGTGGAGATCGAATTGGCGCATCAGGGGATCGGCTTCGAGTCGGAGAAAGAGATCGAATTGCAATACCGCGGAAAACCCATAGGCTGTCACCGCTTGGACCTCGTCGTTGAGAACGAACTTGTGGTCGAACTAAAAGCAGTAGACGAGTTACACAAAAAGCACTACACCCAAGTCAGATCCTACCTAAAGGCAACAAACAAACCCGTAGGCCTACTAGCAAACTTTGCCGACCAGCAACTAGACCCCAGAAGAGTAGAGCTAAACAAATAGACATAGTCCTTCTTTCTTCCTTCCTTCTTTCCTTACTTCCGTATTCCCATTTCCCCCCCTTTCCCTTTTTCCCAAGACCGTTTTCCTTCCCTTGAGCAATGCCCAACGCCGAAAAGTACCTAAAACCCGAAGTCATCAACCAGATCAAACGGCTCGATCTGCGCGCCCAATTCATCATCAAAGGCTTCCTCCAAGGATTGCACGCCAGTCCTTTCCACGGTTTCTCGGTCGAGTTCAGCGAGCATCGCAAGTACACGCCCGGCGACGATCCGAAGGATATCGATTGGCTCGTCTATGCCAAGACCGACAAGTACTACGTCAAGAAGTTCGAGGCCGAGACGAACATCACCGGCTATCTGGTGATGGATCTGAGCCGCTCGATGGGCTACACGTATCGGCAGGAGTTGACGAAGTTCGACTACTCGATTTGCCTGGCCGCCGCGTTGTGCTACCTGATGGTCCACCAACAGGACCCGGTCGGGCTGTTGACCTTCGACCGACGGATCCGCAGCAGCCTGGCGCCGAAAGCGCGTCGCAAACAGCTTGGCGATGTGCTCTCGCTGTTGGCGAACCTGAAACCGGAAGGCGAGACCGATATCGCCCATAGCCTGACCCAAGTGGCGGCCATGCTCCGCCATTCGAGCCTGGTGATGATCTTCTCCGATCTGCTGGCCGATCCCCAGCCGGTGCTCGAATCGCTCTATCGGCTTCGGCACGGCGGGCATGACGTGATCCTGTTCCATGTGCTCGATGAGGCCGAGGTTCACTTCCCCTTCCACGGGATGGTCGAACTGGAGGACCCGGAAGATCAGCGACGTTTGGCGTTGGACGCCGACGGTTTTCGTCGCAACTACCTCGACGAGATCGAAGCCTTTCGCGACACCTACCGCCGCGAGTGTTTCCAGGCCGGCATCGATTACGTGCCCTTGGATACGAGCATGCAGTTCGACAAGGCGCTGACCGGGTATCTGGTCAAGAGAACGAATCGGGCGTAGGGGAGAATGTTTCCATGACCTTTGCAGTTCCCGCACTCCTGGCCGGAACCGTGCTGATCGCTCTGCCGATCGTGCTGCACTTGATCATGCGCCGCAAACCGAAGCTGATGGAGTTTCCCGCGCTGCGGTTCATTCGGAAACAACACGACACGAACCAGCGTCGGCTTCGGCTGCGTCACCTGTTGCTGCTGTTGCTTCGGATGGCAGCCATCGCGCTGTTGGCCTTCGCTCTGGCCCAACCGAGCTTGAAGTTTTCGGACATGGGCATGGTCGGATCGCAGGAGGCGCCGGTGGCCGCCGCATTGGTCTTCGATGCGGCGGCGCGGATGCAATACCGCCACGAGAACCGCACGCGACTGGAGGCGGCGGCCGAGTTGGGCAAGTGGCTCTTGGCGCAATTGCCCTCGCAGAGCGAAATCGCGGTGCTCGACACGCGTCTGGGACCCGGCGCGTTTCAGGTCGATCGCGGGGCGGCCCGACAGCGGATCGAGCGGCTTGAAACGGTCGCCAATTCGCAACCGCTCACGGGCGTCATCGGCGAGGCGATCCGGCTGGTGGCCCAGAGCGGTCTTTCACGCAAGGAGGTCTACGTCTTCACCGATCTTTCCCGCGGCGGATGGCCCGCCGATACGGCCTCGGCGCTGCAGGATCGGCTGGCCGATGTCCCCGGCGTGGGAATCTACGTGATCGACGTCGGTATCGAAAACCCGACGAACTACGGGCTCGGCGGGCTGCGCCTTTCCAACCAGGTCCTCTCGACGACCGGCTCGCTACGAATCGAAACCGACCTGCAACGCACCGGTCCCGACGGAGAGCGAGCGGTCGAACTCTATCTTCTCGACGATCAGCGGAAGGAGCAGAAACGGAGTGAAACGAGCCGTTCGCTGGGCTCCGACGAATCGCAGACGATCGATTTTCGCATCGGCGGATTGGCGGTCGGCACGCACCAAGGCTTCGTGCGACTCGTCGGCCAGGACGGTCTGGCCGAAGACGATACCCGATACTTCACGGTCGAAGTCCGGCCGGCCTGGGAGATCCTCGTCGCGGCGCCGGACCCGGCCGAGCGTAATTCGCTGTACTTGACTGAAGCGTTGGCGCCTGCCGTGTTTCGGCAGCGGGGACAGGCCCGATTCGTTTGCCGCGTGATCGACCTCGACGAATTGGAAGAACACGCACTGGACGACTACGCGGCCGTGTGCCTGTTGGACCCGACGCCGCTGGACGCGACCGTCTGGAAGAAGCTGGGCGACTTTGCGGCCGACGGCCATGGCGTGGCGATCTTCCTGGGACGCAACGCCACGGCAGTCGACTCGTTCAACAGGCCAATGGCCCAGGCCGTGTTGCCCGGCCAACTGTTGCGCCAGGCCCTGACTCCGTACGGCGACGTCGGGCTCGCCCCGCGCGACTATCAGCATCCGGTGCTGTCGGCCTTCCGCGAGGTGGCCGGCTCGGTACCGTGGGACCGTTCGCCCGTCTTTCGCTACTGGCAACTTGGCGACCCGCCGCCGGGCGTGGCCCCGATCGTGCGCTACACGGACGGTTCGCCCGCCCTGCTGGAACGTGCGGTCGGCAACGGGCGCGTGTTGACGATGACGACGCCGGTCTCCGACGATCCGAATCGCAAGCCGTGGAACCTGCTGCCGGTCGGCGAGGAACCGTGGCCGTTCCTGATCCTTGTGAACGAGATGATGTCGTACCTGGTCGGAAGCAGCGACCAGCAGTTGAACTATTTCGCCGGTCAGACGGCCGTGCTGCACCTCGACGCCCAACGGGAAAGCCCCTCGTATCTGCTCACTACGCCGAGCGACTTGAAGTTCCGGATCACCGCCGACACGCGCCGCCATACGCTGGCCGTCACGTCGACCGATCAGGTCGGCAGCTATCGGGTCCGTGCCGGAGGGACGGCCGCCGGAGTCGACCGCGGATTCAGCGTCAACCTGGCCCCCGAGCAGACGACGCTGGAGCGTATCACCAACGAAGAACTGATCGAACTGTTCGGCCCGTTCGAGGTCCGCATCGCCAGAACGCCGCAGGAGATCCAGCGCGACATCAGTTCCTCGCGAGTCGGCCGCGAGTTGTTCGGAACCTTGATTCTGTTGGTCGCGTTGGCCCTGGCCGCGGAACACGTCGTGGCCAGTCGGTTTTATGGAAAATAGAAGGTCACGCATCACCCCATGACACGCCTCTCCTTCCAACCCGTTGCCGATAGCTACCTGCTCGTGGTCGTGGCTGCGCTGATGCTGCTTGCGTTGCTGCTGTTGGTGCGTCCGGGCGGGGATCGGCTGCGACGTCGTCGTTGGATGGTTTTGACCGCGATTCGGGCGGGCGTGATTCTGCTGCTCATCCTGGCCATGCTTCGCCCGACGCTCGTCTATACCGAGAAGAAAAAACAGTCGGCCACGCTGATCGTTCTGGCCGACCAGTCGCGCAGCATGTCGGTTGCCGATGCGTTCGGCAACAAGTCGCGTTGGGAGGCACTCAAAGACGCACTGACAACCGCTCGGCCTGCGCTGCGAACGTTGGCCGAGGATTTCGAACTGAAGGCCTACACGTTCGACGTCAAACCCCACGCCGCGACGATCGACGACGGCAAGATTCTCCTACCCGAGCTACCCGAGGGCAAGCAGACGGCCATCGGCTCCGTGCTCGAAGACGTGCTTCGCCTCGAGGCGGGCAAACGGCTGTTGGGCGTGATCCTGCTGAGCGATGGGGCTCAACGTGCCTACGCGCCGCGCGATCTGCCGCCGCAGACGGCCGCCGCCCGACTGAAACAGGACGGCTATCCGTTGTTCGGGTTCGTGTTGGGGCAGTCTCGCGGACTGGGCCAGGTCCAGGACGTCGCCGTCACCGAACTGCTGGCCAACCAGAGCGTGTTCGTCAAGAACCAACTGGCCGTCGGCGGTCAAATTCGCGTCGACGGCTTTCGGGGCAAAGAGATCCCGGTCCGACTGCTCTTCGAGACGTCTCCCGGCAAGATGGAGGTCGTCGCCGGTCAGATGCTCGAAGTCAAGGCCGATAGCCAACTCGCGCCGATCCAGCTCAGTTACGCCCCGCAGGTCCAGGGCGAGTTCAAGCTTACGCTCGAGGTCGTCGATCAGCCGGGCGAACTGGTCACGACGAATAATCGGCTCAGCACGTTCGTCAACGTGCTCGGCGGCGGTCTCAGCGTGCTCTACCTGGAGGGCGCGTTGCGTCCCGACACCAAGTACCTGCGACGTGCGCTGGACGCCTCGGCCGACATCAACGTCGACTACGTTCGGATCGATGCCCGCCATAGCGAGACCCGGCCCGGCGATATGGCCGAGCGTTTTGGGCCGGGGAAATACGACGTCTATATCCTGGGCGATCTCGACGCGAAGGCTTTCCGCGGCGAGGAATTGCAGGACCTGGCCGACGCCGTCGACCGGGGGGCCGGTCTGATCATGTTGGGTGGTTTTCATAGTTTCGCGCCGGGTGGCTACGCGACCACGCCGCTGGCCGACGTGCTGCCGGTCGCCTTGGACCGTTTCGAGCGGCAGGAGTTCGACAAGAAGATTCGCGAAGACGTGCATCTACCCGGCCCGTTGCACATGCGGCCCACGGACTTGGGGTTACGGCATTTCGCCCTGATGCTGGCCGGCAGCCGTGCAGAAAACGAGGCCCTTTGGTCGAAGTTGCCGCCGCTGGACGGTGCCAATCGTTTTCGTCGGGCACAGCTTTCGCCGGGGGCATTGGTCCTGGCCGCGGCCGGTCGGGCCGATCCGCTGTTGGTCGCCCACACCTACGGCAACGGTCGGGTCATGGCCTTCGCGGGCGACTCGACCTGGCGCTGGTGGATGCGTGGGTACGAGTCGGCCCATAAGCGGTTCTGGCGACAGATGGTCCTCTGGCTTGCCCGAAAAGATCAGTCGATCGAAGGCAACGTCTGGGTCCGCCCGGCCAAGCGGCGTTACGCACCGTCGAGCCGGGTGGAGGTCACGATGGGCGTCCAATCGGCCACGGGCGAACCGGTCGCCGACGCTCGGTTCGACGCCTCGGTCGTGTTGCCCGACGGATCGAGGCGGCCCTTGCAATTGACCCGGCATGAAGATCAAATGATAGGATCGTTCCGCGAAACGGAAACGGCCGGCGACTACGCGATCGAGGTCACGGCGACCGGTGGCGAAGAGATGCTCGGATCGGCCCGGGCACGGTTCCTCGTCTTCGAGCAGGACCTCGAGCTGGACAACGCGGCCGCCGA
>JAZFUB010000252.1:0-9836 GCA_036447015.1 Thermoguttaceae bacterium
GGGGGGTGGCCCCGCGTTTTTCTCACCTCTCAGCTCCGCCACAACCGCGGGGGCCACCCCCCGCCGCTAAACCACGATGACGTACCATAACGAAGGGAAAACGATCATGAAACGATACGGTCAAGTGGCGATACTATTGGCGGCCGTTGTGTTGACGCAACCCGCGACCGGCAAAGAACCGGTCAAGGAGGGCGGTTGGCTGATCGAAAAGGACGAGCATACGGGTGCCTCGATCCAAACGATGGAAATGACGCTCCACCCCAAGGCCGAGCCGCGTCCGGCGCTGAAATACCGACTTCTACCCGACGACTTCGACATGGTCGACGGAAACGCCGCGATCTATTACCTCAAGGCGATTGGCTTCGATGGTTACTCCTCGCCACATCACAGCCTTTACCGGTTCGATCAGGAAGTCAGAGAACGGGCTGGTAACAAGGACAAGCGGCGTAGTGAGATTCCGCCGGGTATCTGGCGGACGATGAAGCCCGAGGACTTGCCGCTGGAAGAAGTGAAGGAGTTTTTGAAGTTCACGAACTTTCAGTGTGCAGACCTGAAGGAAGCATCGCGGCGACGACGTTTTGATTTGGATCGCAACTTCCGCGAGATCGAGGACCCGCTCTCCTACCAACTGGGGGCGATTCAGTCGATGCAGGAGCTTGCCCGAATGCAGACGCTCCGTTGCAAAGTCGCCATCGCCGAAGGGCGTATCGACGACGCCATCGAGATCCTAGGGCAACAGTACTCGCTGGCCCGGCATCTGGGGCAGGACGATGTTCTGGTTTCCGGCCTGGTCGGAATGGCCTGCGCGGGGATCGGCTTCAGCGATGCCCTCTACCTGGTCCAACACCCGGACGCTCCGAACCTCTACTGGGCCTTCGCCTCACTGCCGCGTCCGTTGGTCGACCTACGGCACGCGATGGCCTTTGAACGGCAGTTTCTCTACCTGCAACTAAAGGTGCTCCGCGAGGTAGACGAATCTTCCCGACCGGCCGGATACTGGCGGGACTTCCTCGATCGCCTGATTCCTCAATTCGGCGGCATGGCGCGAGATTTCGGCATGGCTCGAGCCAAGGACGACCCGGAGACGGCCCGGGCAAAGCTGGTCGAATCCATTGCCACAGCTTATCCCGGTGCCAAGCGGTACTTGATCGAAGACTGTGGACTCCCGACCGCACAGGTCGAAGCGTATCCCAACACCCAAGTCGTCCTTCTGGCCACGATCCGCTACCACGACGAGGAGCGGGACAACCACTTCAAGTGGGCTCATCTTCCCTATTGGCAAGCTCGGTCCGGAATGCGCAGTCCCGATGTTGAGAAAGCGAGTCGTGCTGATTGGTGTGTGTGGCCCACACACGAACTGTTGTCCACCGCCATGGCGGCCCGAACCGCCGTCGCCCGTGCGCAACAGCACCTCGCTCTGTTGCAGACCGTCGAGGCGATACGCATGTACGGCGCAACTCACCAGGGAGAATTGCCGTCCTCACTCGACGATCTGCCGGTTCCCGCCCCGCTCGAACCGTTCACCGGCAAACCGCTCGACTATCAATACCACGGCAAGCACGCAGTGCTCACCGGCCACAAGATGCCGGGCATGCAATATCGGCTCGTGTTGCGTTTTGCGAAGAAGGCGGAGACACCGTAGGATGCGTCCAGACACCCTACGGCACTTCGAGCACTTCGTTGCCGCGGCCTTGTTGGATTAGCGGGACGTAGGTTTCTAGCTCTTCGAGCGTGGCCGGGTCGGTTAGGTCGACGACTTGGCCTCGTTCGGCCGACATGTAGGCGGCCATCGTCATTCGCACGATCTCCAGCCCGTAGTCCCAATCGAGCATCGCGGGCCGTCCCTCGGCCAACGCCTCGACCAGGTCGACGTTTTCGTCGGTGTAGCCGTAGAGGTCGGCCTCGTTCGGCTGGACGGTCAACAGTCCTCGGCTGGCCTGCATCTTTTCCAGGGCCGCTTCGGTGTCGGCGGCACCCTCGGCGGCCGCATCGCCGATGAACACCTCCAACGGCGAGCGGAGGCTGTTCATCTCGAAGGCGTAGCCCGGCCCGATGCCGTCGTAGAAGAGCCGCAGCCCTTGCTTGTCGAACATCCAGGAGACGGTGAACTGTGCCTTCACGACCTGGTTGGTCTCGGGATTGCGGAACGTCACCATGCCGGTGGCAAAATCGTCGGCCGGCGTCTTGGCGTAGTCGACGCCGAAGGTCTCCAGGAGCTGTTTGCGCCAACGCGGTTGGCCCCACTTCAACAACGAGAGGTCGGCCATCACCGACTCGGGCCGCAGGAAGTCGACCGGTTTGCCCGGCGGGGTCAAGGCGTACCAACCGACGGCCAGGCAATGACAGCCCATGTCGCTCATCACGCCGCCACCCTGTTGCGTCGGATCCCAGAACCAGCCCTTGTGCGGCCCGGCGTGTTCTTCGTTCGAGCGGACCAGCACCGGCGGGCCCATCGCCTCGAAGACCGGTTCGAGTTGGCGCCGCGACGCCTTGACCGATTTCATGTGGGTCTGGTTCTCGAAGTAGACGGTCTGCAGGTTCACTTCCCCAACCAGTTCGAGCAGACGCCGAGCCTCGGCCATGTTGCGGCCCAGCGGTTTCTCGCAGACGATGGCCTTCAGCGAGGCGCCGGCCTTGACGGCATCGACGATCTGCTGGACGACTTCCACGCGGACGAAATTCGGCACGAAGACGGCCACGACGTCGACGTTCGGGACCATCTCGGCGACGCTCTGGAAGATGCGTCCTTCGCCCAGCCTGTGTTTTTGAGTAAAGGCGACCAATTCGTCCAGCGGATCGACGGAAACGAAGCCCGCCACCTCGATCCCCCGGACCTGTCGTAAGGCCTCCAATTGAAAGGCCGCAATGAATCCACCGCCGACGATCCCGTAGCGCAACGTACTCATCGTGCCGATCTCCTTTGGTAACAGAGGTCCGATTCTCGCCGGGTCAATTGTAACGAATAACGGGCGGCCCATGCAATGGGGGCACGATCGGTTAGCCGCTGAGCTTGCTCCGCGCTGGGGAGGCAGAATCTTTGGGCAAAGTAGCGCGGAGCAAGCTCAGCGGCTAACAGTTTTCCGGTCGCAGGCGGTCGGGCTAACCACCTGAGATACGTTCGATCCGCTCGGCCAAGTCCCGGGGCGTCACGTCCGTGACGAGAAACCGTTTCTTCGACGACGTCTCGCCGGCGATCAGTTCCAGTTGCGATTTCCGTAGCGAGAGTTGCTTCGACAGCAGCGCGATCAGGGCCTTGTTCGCCTTGCCTTTCTCGGGCGATTGGGTGACGCTGACCTTCAACATACCGTCCTGCTCGCCGCGGATTTCGTTGCGTCGGGCACCCGGCTGGGCGCGGACCGGCAGGATCGTGCCCGAGGCGTGCGGTTGCAGGTCGATCATCGGGGGATCCCTTCATACAACGCCGAGCCGACTCGGACGATCGTGGCTCCCTCTTCGATGGCCGTCTCGTAGTCGCGACTCATGCCGATCGACAGTTCGTCCAACGTGATCCCCGGTGGACGGTTCTTTCGCAGCCGGTCGCCCAGTTGGCGCATCGCGGCGAAGTCGCGGCGGGCTGTGTCAGGGCCGCCCTGCAACGAGGCCATACCCATTAGCCCGCGGACATCGACATGAGACAGGCCGGGCAGTTCTTCCAGCAGCGGCTCGACCTCGTCGGGCGCGAAGCCGTGTTTGGCCGTTTCGCCCGAGATGTTCACCTCGATGAGGACCGGCATGCGCAACCCCAGTTCGCCGGCCACCCGATCGATCGCTTCGATCAATCGTCGACTGTCGGCCGATTGGACCATGCTGACCAGCGGCAAGGTGCGCCGCACCTTGTTGCGCTGCAGGTGCCCGATCATGTGCCAGTCGACGGCCAGATCGTCGAGCGCCTCGGCCTTGGGGCAGAACTGCTGCGGGCGGCTCTCGCCCAAGACGGTGCAGCCGGCCTCGACCACCGCGCGGACCTCGCTCGGGCCGACGTACTTCGTCACGGCGACCAGCGTGATCGCATCGGCCGCCCGACCGCTGCGCGAGGCCGCTTCGGCGATCCGGCGGCGTACTTCCGCAACGTTCTCAGCAATGCGGGCAGTCAGATCGGACATGGTAGGTAAACGGTTCGGTGTTGCTATTATTGGACGTGCCTGCCCGTTTAGCTGCCGCCGGTACGGCGGCTTGACGTTTGAACACACTTTCGGCCAAGCCGCCGTACCGGCGGCAGCTAAACGGGAGCGGAAACGATTCCGTTTTCACTTCGAATCACCTCGAACCACGACGACGCGCGATGCGTTGGCCACCAGGACACACGATTCGTGTTGCCGGGCCAGGCGGGCCAACTCTTTCGGCGCGGCAACGTGGACCATCTCCAATGCCTCGACGACCGACGGTTTGAGCCGGCTCAGGAGATAGACCTTTGCTCGATCCAGGGCCCGGGCCAGTTGGGCCGCGGGCAGGGCGTCCGTCGGGCGCTCCTTGCCGATTCGGCGCAAGGCGCCCTCGCGCGAATGGGCACCGGCCAACCGCTGCATCGCCGGCCCCGGTGCGTCGGCCAGATCGCAACAGACTGCGATCGCGCCGCCGTCTTCGACCAATTCGGTCGCCGCTTGCAGGGCTCGGCCGAGGTTCTCCCAAGTCTGTCGGCTGCCGTTGCCTTCGATCGCGGCGACCACGAGGCCCGCCTGTTGCACGTCGCCCGCCTGCGGATCGGGACACCCCCAGGCGGCCCGATACAGTTCATGCCCTCGGCGGCGGACCGCTTCGCTCTGGCCGGCCAAAACATGCAGGATCCGATCGCCGGAGGCCGGGATCAGTTGGATCGAGAAATTGACCCCCAGCAGCCAGGCAATGTGATCGGCCTCCTCGATCAACCGCCGCTTGTGGCGATCCCCGCCGTCGATGGCCCCGAATGCCCGGAAACGTCGCTGAGTCTTGTCGTCGGAAAAGCCGGGGAAGAGCGGGCTGTGCAGACCGAAGTACCCGGCCGTCGACGGATCGTGCAGGCAACCGATCGGCAGCACCAGGTCGGCGTCGTGGATCGCCCGATGGATGAGGATCGGATTGGCCTTCTCACCGGCCGCCAGATAGGCCAAACCGTCCCGATCGGTCGGGTCGTGCGTGAGCAGCTTGATCCGCTCGCGGAACGGTCCGGGGATCAGACGACAAGGGTCCTCGGCCCCCGAATCGATGTCCTCCCGGGTCCGCAGCACGGTAATCCCGTCGGCGTCAACACCCGAATCGACCAACGTACGGACGACCGCAGCGACAACTCGGGCCGCGTCGATGATGCCATGGTCCAACGCCAGCACGACTTGATCGCCCGGCGTGGTGTTTTGTGCCAGCGGCGGGTACTCCAGCGGATCGTCCAGCGCGGCAGCGACCGCGGCCACCGGATCGTCCAAGGGCATTCCCGGCGGGAGACCGTATTGGGCGCTATCGACGCCCTCGCCAAACTCCAGTTGGACCGAGCTGTCGGCCCCATATCGCAAAACGGCCATTGGGTGAATCTGCGGTATCAAGGTAGTTGAAGTAAACAGCGAGGTTTATTCCGGCATCGTGTACAGGGAAGCTTGCCGGCCGCACCTGGCGGAACCGGCGACCCTCTAGATAGATTATCTTCCGAATCCCGGCCCGGTCAAGAAGTCGAGGTTTACGTAGACGCCCACAATGCGAATAATACGGCGAAACAAGAGGAAACCGAACCAACGGGACCAATCGATGAACAACCAACTACCGTCGTCGGAGGGATTCGACGCTTCCACTCGCCGTTTGTCCAGGTACGCCTGCGTCGCGTGCCTGTTGCTGGGACTGGCATGCCTGTTCGGTTGCGGTGACGGGAAAACTGCCCCGGATGGCGGCGGATCGGACCCTGGCGAGCCGTCATCCAACGGCCAACCGGGGTCGGTGGGTGGATCGGACTCGTCGCAAGACGTGCTCGGCAAGATGATCAAGGCCTATCGTGAGGCCGACAGTTATGCCGACGCGGGCCAGGTCCATCTGGTCGTCGAGCCGGACCCTCAGCAGATCAGCGGTGAGGCCGACTTTGCCGTCACGTTCGTTCGGCCCGGCAAGCTCCGCATGAGCGTCTATCAAGCCATGGTCGTGTGCGACGGGCAGAAGTTTCGTGCGGCCATCCTGGACCTGCCCGACCAGGTGCTGGAGCGCGACGCTCCCGATCCGCTGACGTTGCCGTCGATCCATAGCGACGAGGCGTTGAACTATGTGCTGCAAGCCGGGTTTGCCGGTCCGCCGCCGCAACTGCTGTTCCTCTTGGGCGATGATCCGTTGAAGATGCTGCTCGAGGGCGCCGAGGTTACCATGCTTGCCGAACCGGGCCGTATTGCCGATCACGACTGCTACCGCGTCCAAATCAAGCGGAAGGACGGAGACGCCGTCTTCTGGGTCGACCGCGAATCGTATGTCTTGCGGCGGATCGAGTATCCGACGCAAGCGTTGATCCGAGAACTCCGCAAAGGGGGCCGGGTCGACCAGGTGACGTTGGTGGCCGAGTTCGCCAGTGCAAAGTTCAACGGCCGGATCGATCCGGTGGCGTTTCAGTTCGAAGTCTCCGCCGACGCCAAGGTGGGCGAGTTCTTCATCCCGCCGCACCCGGGCCAACTGATGGGCGAGAAAGTGCCCGAGTTCCAGTTCGTCGATCTCGAAGGGAACCCGGTCACGCGCGAGTCGCTGGCCGGAAAGATCGTCGTCCTGAACTTCTGGGCCACACTGAGCGAGCCGTGTCGCAAGGCCATGCCCGACTTCGACGCCGTGCGGCAGAAATACGCCGACGACGACCAAGTCATCTTCCTTGCCGTCAGCGTCGACATGCCGCAGACCGAGAACAGGGCCATTCAGGAGACGCTGACGAGCCTGGGGGTCGACGTGCCGGTCGTTCGCGACCTGCAGCGCAACAACGGACGCGTTTTCCATTCGGCCGATATTCCCTTCCGATTCATCCTTGATGGCAACGGCGTGGGACAGGATTTCTATTTCGGGACGGACCCGAACCTGGCAACCGCCTTGCCGGAAATACTCGACAAGCTGCTCGCGGGCGAGGATATTTACGAAGAGCCGCGGCAACGGTATCAGCAGGAACTGGAAGAGTACGGGCGGAATCAAGAGCGTCGAGCGGATCCTAACTTCGCAGGTGATGGGACTGAGCAGCACGAAATTCCCCAGGCCGACGTCGCCCCACGTACCCAACCGGCAACGATCACGCTGAGTCCACTCTGGAAATGCGACGATGTGAAGGCGCCGGGCAACATCCTTCCGCTGCGGCAAAAGGACGGATCGACGCGGCTGTTGGTCGTCGATGCACTGAAGTCATTGGTGGAAGTGGGGCTCGACGGCAGCCTGATCGCCACCCATCCGCTCGAAATCGAAGAGACGGAACTTATCGCCAATCTCCGCACGGCGACCGGAGCGGACGGCCGGCGATATCTGGCCGCTTTCGCCAGTGCCCAGCAGCGTTTCCACATGCTCGACGAGAACTTCCGGCAAGTGTTCAGCTATCCGGCCGACGCGCTGCAGAGCCCCCATGCGGGTATCGCCGACGTGCAACTCGCCGACCTCGACGGCGACGGGACCATCGAAGCATACATCGGCTATTGGGGATTGGTCGGATTGCAGGCCGCCTCGCTCGAAGGGCAACGCATCTGGTCGGATCGCACGATTGCCAACGTCGTGCGGCTGGCCCTCAGCGGACCCGACGCTGCCGGATATCGTCAACTGATCTGCACCAACGTCAGTGGATCGCTGGCAAGATTCGATGCAAAACGCCAACGGCTGAAGGACCTCACCCTGGTCGGGCGAGTCGTGCCTTATGTCGTGGCTGCCGATCTCGACGGCGACGGCCAACCTCAGTGGTGCGGGCTGGCCACGCAACGCGACGGTTCGAACGTTGCGATCGGATTCACCTTGGACGGCGAGGAACTCTGGCGCTATCCGTTGCCACGGGGTGTGCATCGTCAGCCGGTCGAACAGATCGTCGCCGGTCGGCTCTCGATGGTCGGGTCCGGGCAATGGCTCCTGCCGGCGGCCGACGGGTCGATCCACATCATCGGCTCCGACGGCACGCCGTTGGACAAGTTCAACTACGGGGCAGTGATTAGCGGTCTGGCTACCGCGCAGCTCGATGGCCAACCACTGCTGATCGTTTCGTCGACCGAAGGACTGCAGGCGTGGAAAGTCGAGTGAGCCGGGCGTCGGGTGCGTCTGATGTTAGCCCGGTCGCCTGCGACCGGGAAGCCAGGCACTCCGCTGCACAATCCGGTCGCAGGCGACCGGGCTAACGGTGAATCACGAACGGTCCGCCTACGCTTCGTCGAGTAGCTCGACGGCCTCGAACTTTCGGCCTTCGAGCATGGCGAGGCTGGCGCCGCCGCCGGTGCTCACGTGCGAAACCTTCTCGCTGAAGCCCAGCTTCTGGATGGCCGAGGCACTGTCGCCGCCGCCGATGATGCTGGTGTTTTGGCCGTCGGCGATCGCTTGGGCGACGGCCTTCGTGCCTTCGTCGAACGGCGGCATTTCGAACACGCCCATCGGCCCGTTCCAGACGATCGTGTTGGCGTCTTTGACCACGGCCGTATAGGCCTCGATACTCTTCGGGCCGATGTCCAGCCCTTCCCAACCGTCGTCGATATCGCCGTCGAACACCCTCTTGTTGCAGTCGCTGCTGAACGCGTCGCCGCAATGCGTATCGATGGGCAACATCAGCTTGTCACCCGCTTTGTCCAGCGCGGCCTTGGCCTGTTCGACACTCTGCCGGCGCTCTTCTTCGTTGTCGCCGACGTAGCTATTGCCGACCTTCTTGCCCTGGGCCAGCGCGAAGGCATAGGCCATCGCGCCGCCGATGAGGATCTTGTCGCAAATGGCCAGCAGATTGTCGATGACCTTGATCTTGTCGCCCACCTTCTTGCCGCCGAGAATCACCAGGAACGGACGCTCGGGCTCGGCGATGACGTCACTCAGATACTGGATCTCCTTGGCGACCAGGAAGCCGACGACTTTCGGTTTGCCGCTCATGGCCTGGGGGACGGCCACCATCGAGGCGTCGGTCCGGTGGCACGTGCCGAACGCATCGTTGCAGTAGATGTCGGCCATGGCGGCCAACTTCCGGGCGAACCGGGCGTCGCCCTTCTTCTCGCCGGCGTCGAACCGGAGGTTTTCCAGCACGAGCACTTCGCCGTCGGCCAATGCGTCCGCTTTGGCCTTGGCATCATCGCCGACCGTATCGGTCGCAAAGGCCACGTCGGCCCCCAACAGTTGGCCCAGGCAGGCGGCCGCCGGTTTCAAGCTGAACTTGGCGTCGCCCGCATCGCCCTTGGGCCGACCGAGGTGACTCATCAGAATCAGGCGGCCACGCCGATCGATCACCGATTGGATCGACGGCAAGGCCATTCTCACGCGCCGGTCGTCGGTCACGTTCTGCCGGTCGTCCAACGGCACGTTGAAATCGACGCGCATCAACACGGTCTTGCCGGCAACGTCCACGTCGTCGATTGTCCTCTTGCCCATCGCGGTCAGCCTTCTCGCAATTCCTGGAAAGATCCGAACCCAAACAAGCCGCCCAGTTTAACCGGAATGGTCGGTCGCGAGAAGACGTGGGATCGAGGGAATTCAAGAATCGGCCTAGCCCGGATTATTCATAGGTTTGTAGCTACGTTCGCCAGAACGTGGGGCGTGTCCAAGGGTTACGACCACGTTCTGGCGAACGTAGCTACGACAGTGTGTCACGCAATTCCCAGGGGCATGAATAATCCGCCTTAGAACTCGTACAGGAATTACTTCCCTATTTGGCTATGAGCAGTGAGCTTTGAGCTATGAGCAGTGGGAAAGCCCAT
>JAZFUB010000253.1:0-4248 GCA_036447015.1 Thermoguttaceae bacterium
GCTCGACGTCACGTTGGTGTTTCATCTTCACTTTCCAATCAACTCTGCCGCCCAGCCGTGTTGCGCCCCGCTATGACTGTTCCCCCGAGTTGAGGTTTGGTTGGATTGTCTTCGACGAAGATTGTGGTCTCTTGTCGCATCCTGACCGGATTGAGAATCGCACCATGCCCTCAGCGCGGGGGGCAGTAACCAACTCAGCCATATGATTCAGGCCTGACCAAAGAAGTATACCCCACAGAGGCGGGCAAGCCAACATCGGGTGCCAACGGATGCACAACGAACTGACCTTGCGGAAGTATGGCGACGAGCCGTCCGAAGCCCGAGGTGCAGCGTCTCACTTGCGGGCTGGCACCTTGGCCACGCGGCACAGGCTGTGGAGCAACTCGGTGACTTCGTTGTGGACCTCCATCGTCTGCGAGATCACCAGCATGTCGACACCATGGAACGACACCCCCCCGATCCAACCGGAGCCTCCGGCATCTTCCCAGCTTCGCGGCCAGACCATCCCCGTGATCAGAGGGATGAGTGCCTCTCCCCCGGTCGTGAAACTGCCCGGCCGATCACCCTCGGCAATCAGCTCGGTCACCGGGTAGATCATGGTGGTCAACCGGTACTCGGCCACCTCCGGGATCGTAATCAACAGCACCTCGTCCTGGATGATGTAGGTCAGATCGACGTCGCGCAGGATCAGCTTCAGGGCGGATTGCAGTGAAATCCCCTTGAGCTGCTTGGTGATCTGCTCGTCCAGCGTAAGGCCGACATCATCGAGGGCCACGGCATCGATCTGGATCTCGATCTCGTGATACTCTTTCAGATAGTCGACCACGTCCCGCAGCGGCGTTTCAAGGAAGTTCAACTCGGTCGGTGTCCGCAGTGCCTTGAGGATGCGGCGTTCGGACCGCGACACTCTGCCGAGTTTCACGGGGACACAGCACCGCCTTTTGTGGGTCCGTTCGGATGACGATCGGCAACACGACGGGCTCGCAGAACGGCCGTCGTCCGATTCGGCAAATGGAGCGTTACCCGGCGATTCTGCAAACGGATCAAGGCTCGGCTCGTCGGCCTTCGTTCCGATTGTCACGAAAAGGACGGCAACCAGCGCAACGACACACAGCGACAACGTTCTGAACATCACACATGCCTCCTCGAAAGAGAGTCTGCCGGTGCAGAGAAAAGGAGAAACGTTGCGGCGGGGTTCCAGGCCGCCGACAGTCCCGATTCTACCCTACAATCGAGAATAAATAAACAATCATTTCACGCTCCGGCAAATTCCACTGACCCGGATTATTCATGGGTTTGTAGCGACGTTCCGTTGCACAACGATCGGTGGATGTCTCTTGCGGCGATGCGTCCGGCCCCCATGGCCATGATCACGGTGGCGCTGCCGGTGACGATGTCGCCGCCGGCCCAGACGCTGCGACAGCTCGTCGCGCCGTTCTCGTCGGCCTCGATGTATCCCCACTTGTTCAGCGCCAATCCCTCGGTCTGGCGCGTGACGATCGGATTGGCGTTCGCACCGATCGCGACAATGACGAGGTCCGTGTCGAGCGTGACTTCCTCGCCTTCGACGGGCATTGGCCGGCGGCGGCCCGAGGCGTCCGGTTCGCCGAGCTCCATCACCTGGCATCGGGCCCGACACACCATGCCGTTCTCGTCGGCAGTATACTCCAACGGGGAACAGAGCGTTTTGAACTCGATCCCTTCCTCCTGGGCGTGATGGATCTCTTCGTCCCGGGCGGGAAGTTCTTCCATGGAGCGACGGTAGACGATCGAGACACTCTCGCCGCCGAGCCGTTTTGCCGTTCGGGCCGCGTCCATCGCCACGTTGCCTCCGCCGATCACGCAGACTCTCTTGCCGCGAACCACGGGCGTGTCATACTGCGGAAAGGCATACGCACGCATCAGGTTCACGCGTGTGAGATACTCGTTGGCAAGGTAGACACCGCCGAAGTTCTCGCCCGGGATCCCCATCACCATGGGCAGACCGGCGCCGACGCCGATGAACACGGCATCGTAGCCCTCTTCGTCGAGCAGTTCGTGGACGCCGATCGACTTGCCGATGACCTGGTTCAACTCGACTCGAACGCCAAGCCGCCGGAGGCCCTCGACTTCCTGCTCGACGATTTTCTTGGGCAATCGGAACTCGGGAATCCCGTAGACCAGCACGCCGCCCGCCTTGTGAAAGGCTTCGAAGATGGTGACTTCGTGCCCCAACAGGATCAAGTCGCCGGCCACGGTGAGTCCGGCCGGCCCGGCCCCGACGATCGCCACTTTCTTGCCGGTCGGCGGTGCACAGGTTGCGACCTCGCCGTTGCCGTGTTCGCTTTCGTACTGGGCGACGAACCGTTCGAGGTTGCCGACGGCCACCGGCTGGCTCTTCTTGGCGAGGATGCAGAGTTCTTCGCACTGCGTTTCCTGGGGACAGACGCGTCCGCAAGCGGCCGGGAGACAATTGGTCTGCTTGACCCGGGCTGCCGCTTCGAGAATCTTGCCCTCACAGATCAGCCCGATGAAACCGGGAATGTCGACCTGGACGGGGCATCCGTCGCGGCAACGGGGCTTCTTGCACTGGATGCAGCGCGACGCTTCGATCCGGGCCTGCTCCATGTCGTAGCCGAGCGGCACCTCGTCGAAATTGTGAACTCGTTGCTCGGGCGACTGTACCGGCATACTCACCCGGTTGGGTCTTTCGGAATTCTTCATGGGGATATCGTTCGAGTCTGTGTCGTGGTTGTTCGGGCCGCTGGCAATCACATCAGGAGGCTTGTGCATCGTCGACCATCCGCTCGAAGGAACATTGCTCGTGCGTGTGGTAGGTTTTCTGCCGGGCCATGAACAGGTCCCAGTCGATCCCATGGCCGTCGAACTCCGGTCCGTCGACGCATGTGAAGAGCGTCTTGTCGCCGACTTCGACGCGGCAACCGCCGCACATTCCCGTGCCGTCGACCATGATCGAGTTCAGGCTGACGATCGTCTTGACGCCGAACGGTTCGGTCGTCTTTGCCGAGAACTTCATCATCAGCGAGGGCCCGATGGCATAAACGCAGCCGATACTCTTCTGCGTGTCTGCCGCAAGCAGTTCCTCGAGTGGTCCCGTGACGAGTCCCTTGCGGCCGGCCGATCCGTCGTCGGTCGTAATCACATGCTCTTGGCTGACCGCGGCCAGACGATCGGTCCAGAACAGCAGGTCCTTGTTGCGGGCTCCCTGGATCGAGATCACACGGGTTCCCTGCTCGTGGAACGCCCGGGCAATGGGGTAAATCGGCGCGGTCCCCACGCCGCCGGCCACCATCACGACGGCGTCGAAACGTTCGATCTCGGAGGCATGTCCCAACGGGCCGATCAGGGCGAAAAACTCGTCGCCCTCACGGAGCTTCGATAGTTTCATCGAACTGGCCCCCACGACCATCAGCACCAACGTGATCGTTCCGGCCGAGCGATCGAAATCGGCGATCGTCAGGGGGATTCGTTCGCCCGTCTCGTCGGCCATCACCACGACGAACTGGCCGGGCAGGCCCTTCCGCGCGATCCGTGGTGCGGCCACCTCGATTTCCCAAATTTTGGGGACCAACTCGGTCATTTTCAGAATCTTAGACATACGAAGCAAGAACCTTCAATGGGGGTCCAAAAACGGCAGTTTCCTCCAGCGACGTTCCAGTTTAGCCGATCGGCGGCAAGAGGGCGACTGGAGGGAATGTGGCCCCCCGTCGACTGCATGCCGGCAGTTCCGGCAAGAAAGGAAGCAGGCCCTCGAAAGGCCACGCGAGGGCGCTGCTGGGAAGTTGTGATCATGCTCCACACCGGGTGCCATGGGCGGCTTGCCCGCCCTTGTGATTCAGGGGCAGGCAAGCTGCCCCCGGCACCCATCAGCCTGCATGCTACAGAGTCAATACGGCCTGGCGGCCCGAATCGTCAATACGGCCTGGCGGCCCGAATCGCGTTGCGTATCGGTTGGCCGGGGACGTACACTCTCGGCCGAATCACGACCGGAGCTCGATAGATGACGTGGGGTGCCACCACAACGGGCGCTGGGGCAACGACGAACGATCGTCGATAGACCACGTGTGGCGAAACCGTGACCACCGGGCCCGGATAGCCGTAGTAGGGACTAACCGAGTAGTGCCCGCCCGAATAATACGAGTGGACCGCGGAGCCGGGCACAGCCACGGGCACTCCGTACCCCCAGTCGGCCGCTGCCGTCGAACAACTCAGCAAAACAATGACCGTAACCGCTAGAACCATCTTCAT
>JAZFUB010000254.1:0-7327 GCA_036447015.1 Thermoguttaceae bacterium
CGCCGGCGTCGGCCGAGGCGGAGCGACGCCAGGTGAACCGTATCCGACCCGACGGCACGCCGGCTCCGTCGGTCGGACGATCGACGACGGGCGTGGGCGGGCGGATCTCGTCTGCCGGAAGCCACGACTGATAGCGACTACCCAACGAGCCGGCCGTGGCGAAATCGCACAGCCGAAGCGTCTTTCCGTTGCCGCAGGGTATCTCAACCGTCATCCAAGGAGAGAACCGCCCCGAGCGTTCCGCTCGCTCGCTTGCCTCGGGGAACACGACGCGCGACGCCCTCAGCAAATCGGGAGTCAGCCGGGGCGCCTCCTCCTCGTCGAAATCGTTTCTCGCCACGTCGTAGGCCAGCAGGATCGGCCCCCGATAGACACACATCCGCCCAAACATCGGCCCGTCGCCCGACTCGTGGCGAAGCGGCATCTGAAGCGCCAGCCGAACCTCGTCGTCCGGACTCCAACGTCGTCGAATCACGAAATAGGTTCCCGCCGGGGCGTCGGTCCACTGGGCGCCGGGCGGACGCACCTTGGCGCCCCGAGCCCAAGCGGGGATCCGCAGCTTCAAGGCAAACTCGGTCGGTCGATCCAGTTCGACGCGCACGCGAATGTCGCCCTGCAACGGGTAGGTTGTTTCCTGATGAATGGCCACGGGCGTTCCATCGGCCAGCTTCAGCGACACCCGCATGGGACCGAGGTAGTTTATGGCCAGACCGTCTCCGGCTCGTGTCACGGCCCACTCCGACAGCATACCCAAGCCGCGGGGCGCATTGACCGAGCAACAGTTCAACTCGGGTGTTCCCGCCCGGGCTTGGAAGACAATGGAGTGGCCGGAAGCTTCGCGGACCCCGCCCATCGGCGTGTTGTAGGTCCACCAACTGCCCGACGGATGTTGGGCCCCGAGCATGCCGTTGTAGGTGGATCGTTCCAGTTCGTCGGCGGCGGCCGGGTCGCCGGATAGCCGCAAGGCGTCGACCGTCAGCGCCATCCAGGCGATCGTGCAGCAGGTTTCGATGGGCGTCGGCTCGTAGGGCGTTCCGGTGGCCCTTTCGCCGGACGTGAATCCACCCGTGTTGCGGCGGTCCAGGCGGCGGATGCTGTCCCAATGGTGAAGAAACGCCCGTCGATAGCGATTGTCGCCCGTGATGAGAAACAGTTCGACCAATCCCTGGATGTTGTGCAAACTCTCCCAACGCGGCTTGGGCGTGCGGTAGAATTCGAGGCCCTTCATCGCGGTCCGAAAGTAGTCGCCTTCCCGCTCCCAATCCTTCTCGATTTCCCGCATCATACGGAGGTAGCGCGGCTCGCCCGTCACGCGGTGCAGGCGACCCAAGGCGTGGATCACGGCCAGATTCATTTCCGTCGAACCTGCCTCCCGCATGCGGCGATCCGTATCAAGATACGTCTTGCAGATGAGATCGGCCACACGCACGCAGGTCTCCAGCGACGCCGAGTCGCCCGTGCGCTCATGCCACATCATCAGCGCCAGCATGCAATGGTAATGACCCCAGAGGTCCCAATTGGCCAACAGCCGCGTATCCTCGGGAAAGGGGCCCAGATAGCCGTCGTCTGCCTGCGAGGCGATCAAGTCCTCGACGACCGCGGCGACGGTTCGCTCCAATTCCTCGTCGTCACTCATCCGCAGGCCCTGAATCGCCGAGATCAAGTACTTGCCGACGAACTCGCCCGCCCAAGGCACGAGACCGGGCGTCGGTCGGCGGTCGCGAAGTTGAAACATACCCAACAGCCCCGGGTTGGCCCCCGGCGCGCGGAGTAGCCAATTCCTTGTGTTGACCTCGATACGCCGTCCGACCGGACCGCCGAATTCGTACTTCGCCTCCGGATCGAAGTCGGCCGCCAAGCGGCCGGGCGTCTTTCCCATCTCCTTCGCCCGCGCCGGAAGCGCTGCCGACATCCAACCCACAACCAACAACGCGAGAATCGGAAAGCGTTTTCGCATGGAAGATCTCCGGTAAGTGTCCCGGGTTTTCGAGCCTGTTGGGACTTCTCCGACAAGGTTTTACCCGAAACCCAGAACTTTGAGTCTGAACGGTCGGATCGGCCTCGTCAAGCGATTTGGCCCCCCAAGAAATTCCCGGAAAATGCTTAGCGTCGGGTGGCACGTCCCTGAGGAACGAAGGGCGTGGCTGCCAATCCCATCAATATATCAGTGATGTTCCCTCTTCTCTCCCAAACGCAGATTCAACCTCCCCTCTCCCAGAGGGAGAGGGAACCGATTTGCAAAAGTCCGCTGAAAACATGACAATGGACCGTAATAGCAAGAAGGGTCTCCCAACATGAAACGAACATCGCCGGTCGCCGTCTGTTTGCTGCTTGCCATGGCCACGACGGCCCGGGCCGACGAACCGCCGCAGCGGGTCCAATACGAGCCGACGTGGGAATCGCTCGACAGCCGGCCCGTGCCCGAGTGGTTCAATGAGGCGAAGTTCGGCATCTTCATCGTCTGGGGGCCCTACAGTGTTCCCGGCTGGGCACCGCCGGGCGCCTATGCCGAGTGGTACGGCCATCGGGCGTGGAAGCGGCAGGGCGGCTATTGGGGCTTCTACAAGAAAAACTATGGCGAGAAGTTCGACTACAAACAGTTCGGCCAAAAGTTCACCGCCGAGCGCTGGGACCCCGACGACTGGGCCAATCTGTTCGCCAAGGCCGGGGCCCGGTATGTCTCGTTCTGTGTGAAGTATCACGACGGCTATTGCCTTTGGGGCGATACGCAAACGCGGGCGATGAAGGGCCGGCGCTATGAACTGCCGCCGGCCTACGCCGAGGTCGACGACCTGTACACCGACGGTTGGAACAGCGTCGACACCGGGCCGCGACGCGATCTGGCGGCCGACATGGCCGAGGCGCTCGAGAAGGTCGGCGTCCGCTGGGGTGTCTACTATTCGCTCTACGAATGGTGGCATCCGCTTTGGGTCACCGACCGAGAGCGTTACGTCCGCGAGCATTACTTCCCGCAGTTCAAGGAGATGGTCGCCAAGTACCGCCCGCAGTTCATCTTCGCCGACGGCGAATGGACGGCGGGCGAGGACGTTTGGCGGCCGAAGGAGATGCTCGCCTGGCTGTTCAACGAATCGCCGGTCCGCGACACGATCGTCACGAACGACCGTTTCGGTGCGATGCGCAAGAAACACGGGCCGGTCTATTCGAGCGAATACGGCGGCGGCAACTTCCCACCCACCCACGCCTGGCAGGAAGACCGCGGCATCGGCCACAGCTACGGCTACAATCGCAACGAGACCCTGGAGCACTACAACACGACCGGCCAACTGCTGGAGATGCTCACGAAGGTCGCCGGCAACGGAGGCAATCTCCTGTTATGCGTAGGCCCCAAGGCCGACGGCACCATCCCCGAGCTCCAACGCCGCCGCCTACTGGAGATAGGCGCCTGGCTAAAGATCAACGGCGAGTCGATCTACGGCAGCGAAGCCGGCCCGTTCTGGCCCCAAAAGTTCACCTGGGGGACCGTCACCAAAAAGCCGGGCCGCCTCTACCTGCACATCTGGGATCCAAAAACAAGAAAGATCGAGTTGCCCGGCCTGAGCAACCAAGTCAACGCCGTCTACCTATTGGCCGACAAGGCAAAGAGCCCGTTGGCACAACACCGCAACGGACAGGCCATCGTAATCGACCTACCCGAAAGTTTCCCCGATCCAAACGTGTCGGTCGTGGTCGTCGAGATCGACGGCGAACCGGTGGTCAAGAAGTAGGCCTGTCAAAGAAGCCAAGTCAGTAGAGATCGCCCGAGCCGATAACACGAGCCAGATGCCCAAGAGCGGATGGAGATGTGCACAGAACCGACCTCAACGAGGTCCAACAACAAAGCCCAGGGTCGTTTACGGTGGCCTATGGAGAAAGTTAGCCGACGGCCATGCGATGGTTCTTCTGTGTTGTGCTGCTGTTGCTGATGTCCCTGGCATTCGACCTGGGGCTGCTCGCCTATGCCATGTACGTGTTGTTGGGTGTGCTTCTGGTCAGCCGGGCGTTGGCGAAAACGTGGGTGGAAAACCTCTCGGCCGTCCGTGAATGCAACCGCTACTCGGCCCAGGTCGGCGAAACCGTGGCCGTTGTCGTCACGATCGAAAACGCCGGGCGGTTGCCTGTCCCCTGGGTCTTGTTGGAAGATCTGCTGCCCCCAAGCGCGCTGATCCACGAGCCGCCCGCACTACGTGTGTTGGGCGATCGGCTGCAACTGGCCATGCTCAGCAGTCGTGGCCGCAAATCGATGCTCTACCAGTTGCAGTGCAATCGCCGCGGCTATTATCAGATCGGGCCGTTGCTGCTGGAGACGGGCGACCTGTTCGGCCTGCATCGCCGCTATCGGATCGGCAGCGATCCGCATTTTCTGCTGGTCTATCCGGAGGTCGTGGCGTTGGACGGTTGGGACGTGGCTTCCCGGCGTCCCATCGGCGAGGTCCGCATGACCCATCGGCTCTACGAAGATCCGACGCGTATCGCCGGCGTTCGGGCCTACGAGGCGGGCGATCCGTTGAATCGTATCCACTGGAGGGCGACCGCTCGGACCGGCATGTTGCACAGCAAAGTCTACGAGCCGTCGACCGTCGTCGGCGCGACGCTGCTGCTGGATTTTCATCGGTCGGCCTTCGATCCGCATCACGAACCGTTCCGTAGCGAGTTGGCCGTCACTACGATCGCTTCGTTGGCCAACGCCGTCTATCAGATGGGCCACCAGGTCGGACTGGTCACCAACGGTCGCGACGCGGCCGATCGCATTCGCCAAGAAGGCTGGGACTACGACATCCGCTCGCGCCAAGCCGCCCGGCGCGTTGCCGCCATGCTCGACGAGAGCGATCGGCTGAGCCCGGTGGTCGTCGAAACACGCCGTGGTGTGGAACAGTTGTCGCGCATCCTCGAGGCGCTTGCCCGGGTCGAATTGACCGACGGGCTGAACTTCGCCGAATTGGTCGAGGAGACAGTCAGTCGGCTGCCGCGCGACGCGACCATCGTCGCCATGCCGGCCTCCGTCCCGGCGGAGACGGCCGTCACGCTGGGCAACCTCCGCCGCCGCGGGTTCGCCGTCACGGCCATTGTGAACATCTTCGATGAGTACGAGTTCGAACAGGCCTCCGCGCGGCTCCTGGCCGAAGGCATCGAAGTCCGCCAGTTGAAGGACAAACAAGGAATCGCAACGATTTGCCGCAGTTACGTGCTCGGATAATCAATAGACCAATGCCTCGCCGACTCGATAAGACACTGACCGACTACCTGGTGATCGCCATCAGTCCGGCATTGATCATGGCGCTGATCGGCAGTCTCGTCTTCTTTCTGATCGAAGTCCTCTATCAGGGGAATTACGCCGGGCGGCTGAATTTCATCATGGCCCTGTTCGTGATGGCCACCGTATTGATCGGGCGGATTTCGATCGAAGAAGGCGCCCAGCGGGCCGCCCTCTTCGGCTTGCCGCTGGCGATCGTTGCCGCCTTGGCTATGAACCGATTCGTTCGCATCGAAGGCGTGCCGCTGGCCCCGGTGGCGTGGCTCATCAACTGGGGGCTGTTGGCACTGATCTGGTGGTGTGCCCATAAGCTGACCTGGGACTGCACGCTGATCGACGAGGCCGAACGCGATCCGGGCGAAGGGCTGTTGCAGGCCGTGGGTCTGAAGAAGGGTCCGGAGAAGACGCCGACAACGACAACCGATGTCGAGACGACAACTGAGCCCGAGGACACGACCTCGACGGACACCTCGAAGGGGCACTGGTGGGAGCGGCTCTTCGAGCATCATCAGCGACCGCATACCCCGGGCCTCTGGGTGATCTACTTTTCGCTCGCGGCCCTGCCTCTGTTCGGCATCGGCCAGTTGTTCATCCCGGCAGCGAATCTGCTCGGCCGTCAGTTTGCCTTTCGATTGCTGTGTGTCTACGTGGGCAGCGGTTTGGGGTTGTTGCTCACCACGAGCTTCCTCGGGCTGCGTCGCTACCTGCGCCAACGCGGCCAGGAAATGCCGCCGACCATGACCGGTCTGTGGATGACGACCGGGAGCGTCTTGATCGTCGGACTGCTGCTGTTCGCAGCGTTGCTGCCGCGACCGGGCGCCGAATACGCGATTTCGCGGCTCCCCTTCACCTTCGGATCGCCCGACCAGCAGCCGTCGCAATACGGACTGGGCAACGACGGCCCCGAGACGGACGAAGAGGCCGATCGCAAGCGAGTCGAAGAGGACGGTCAGGCCCAGTCGGACGAGCCCGGAGATGGACCGGGCGAGAGTGAAGCGGAGACGGACGAATCGAGCGATGGGCAATCCGAATCCGAGAGCAACGGCAACGGAGAGAATGAGACAAACGATACCGCGAACGAAACGGACGAGGAGTCTGCCGCGTCGGAACCTTCAGACGGAACTCCGCCGGACGGCGATCGAGAGGATCCGCAGGAGCAGCCCGAATCGGCAGAGCAGCAGCGCGACGGCGGCGGAAGTCGGCCCCAACCTCCCCCGCCGATGGTTCCCCATGAATTGCCGGTGCCCACGGCCGGTTGGCTGGTGACGTTGATCAAGTGGCTCTTCTACGCCGGGTTGATTTACTGTCTCTGGCACTATCGACACGAACTGCTGGCGATGGCCGCCGACTTGATGCGACAGTTGCGCGAGTTCTGGCAAAACCTATGGGGCGGGAAATCGAAGCCCGACGAGGAGGCGGCAACCGAGGAGACGCCGGCTGCACCGTTGCCGTCGAAACCGTTCGCCAGTTTTGACGACCCCTTCACCTCGGGCATGGCCGAGCGATGCACGGAGGACGAGTTGGTTCGCTACACGTTCGAAGCATTGGAGGCCTGGGCGCGGGAGCACGACTGTGGGAGAGAGTCCGAGCAGACACCGCACGAGTTTGCCCGAAACGTCGGCGTTCGATGCGCGGCGCTCTCCGGCCATGCCCAACGGTTGGCCGACCTCTATTGCCGAGTGGCCTATGCCCGGGGCTCGTTGCCGCCGAACAGCACCGGCCACGTGAGGCGGCTGTGGGAACAACTTCGCGAAGAGAGTGTCGTCGGTTCTTGACGGAAGAAGCAGGGTCGGTGCCGCGTCCCTATCCACCAAGCCCACCGGCTGCGTCCGGTGGGACCAGTGGCTGCGGTCAGTCCCACCGACCGCAGTCGGTGGGCTTGGGATTTGCATTGCGTTTGTCCGCGTGCCCTCTACAAGCTGTCCGGCCGACCTTAGAACTCGTACAGGAATAACTTCCCGATTCAGTTCTTGGGTGTTGGCTTTGAGCAGTGAGCTTTGAGCTTTGAGTCATGGGCTTTCCCACTGCTCATAGCTCAAAGCTCACTGCTCATAGCCAAATAGGGAAGTAATTCCT
>JAZFUB010000255.1:0-2882 GCA_036447015.1 Thermoguttaceae bacterium
GTTGTATCAGGCGGCCGATCGCCACATCCAGGAGTACTTCATCGAGAGCGCCTATCCGTCGCGAGAGAGCGTCGCCCAGGTCTACGACTTCTTGCGGCAGATCGACGCCGATCCGATCCAGTTCACACAAGCGGAGATCAAGGAACAGCTCGGGCTGTCGATCGGCAACGACGGCATCGGCAACGCCGAGCGATTGCTCGAATCGGCCGGCGTGCTGGAACGGCTCGTCGCGGCCCACAACCTGGCGGCCGTTCGGCTCGACAGCGATCTGCCCACGCTGGTCGACCTGTTGCCCAAACAGGCCAAGGTGCGGCGTCGCGTGTTGCAGGCGGTCGAACGGTTGGTCGACACACGGCGGAATGAGTTGATCCACTTCAACCCACGCGATCTGGCGGCCGGTTCCGAGCTGGATCAGGCCTCGATCGCCAGCGCCTTGCGTCAGTTGAACCAGCTCGATTCGTTCACGTACATCCCCCCGTTTCGCGGCCGGGCGATCCGCATGATCGATCGCGACACACCGTTCGAGCAGTTGGACGTCGATTTCGAGGCCCATGAACGTCGTAAGAAGGCGGAGTACGAGAAGCTGAATCGGGTCGTTCATTTCTCGCTCAGCGGGGGATGCCGTCAACGGGAGATCCTGCGCTACTTCGGTGAAGAGGACGCCCAGCCGTGCGGCCATTGCGATAATTGCGCCATACGCGACTCGACCGGCGACAAGGAAGACGCGACCGGCAACCACGAGAAGATCGTCGAGGCGATCCGCATGGTCCTCAGCGGCGTGGCCCGAGCCGAGGCCCGATTCCCCTGCGGCAAGACGCTCATCGCACAGATGCTCTGCGGCTCCGGCAGTGCCAAGATGACGAAATTGAGGATGAACGGGTTGAGCACTTTCGGGCTGCTGAAGCACCTGACGCAAACCGAGGTGACGGCCATCATCGAGGGGTTGATCGTGCTGGGATGTATCGATCAGGTCCGCCTGGACCATGAACAATACCGCCCGGTCATTCAACTGACCGACTTCGGCCGCGAAGTGATGAAGGGCGAAACCGACCTGGAGGCGGAATTGCCCCTTCCGGCCTACCTGCTTCTGAAACTCAAGGGCAGAAGCCCGCAAGTAGCCGGCAGGGATTCCGGTGGTGATTCCGACGGTGATTCCGACGGTGATTCCGACGGAGAGACGACGTTCGACGAACTGTTCGACGCCGATCCCGGGCTGGTGGCGACCCTGAAGCAATGGCGGCGGGAGCGTGCCGAGGAAGCCGGTCTGCCGGCCTTCCACATCATGACGAACCGGACCCTCGAAGAATTGGTGCGGCGACGCCCCGATTCGCCCGAGGCCCTGTTGGCCGTCAAGGGGATCGGCCCGGTAACCGTGGAGCGTCATGGCCAGGCCCTGTTGGCGATACTCTCCGAGCGGGACCAGTCCAGCAGTCCGTCGGGTGGCACGTCCCTGAGGCACGAAGGGCGTGGGGAGACCGAAGAAGCCACCCCCTTCGTGCCTCAGGGACGTGCCACCCGAGACGTCGAACCGGCGCCCGAGCCGGTCGAACATCATGTGGAGGATCGGGCAAAGGAGTCGAAGCTGGCCCCGACTCGGCCCGGTTATTACTGGACCTGGCGGCTGTTTCGCGACGGATTCTCGGCCGACGAGTGTGTCGCGATTCGAGGGTTGGACCGGACGACGATCCTCGACCACGTGCTTCGAGCGGCCGACGACGGTTACGAGGTCCGTGCCGATTGGCTCCTGGAGCAGACACTTATCGGCGTCATGGAGTCCGTGATCGGGCAAGCCCCCCCCGAACAGATTCGCCAGGTCCTTCCTCGTCTGCCAAGCGGCACGACTTACGCAGAAGTCCAATTGTTCCTGAAGTGCCGCACGGACGGCGCCGGTCGCTGAAATCCCCACGAAACAGCCGCCACGGCCCTTTCCGTAGTGTTACCGGTCGAAAATCATCGGGCAATGGGGTAGAATACGGTGATGGTCACAGAACAAGCTTGTTTCGAGAAAGGACGCCCATGAGCAGCCAACCGGAGAAACCGACGCCCACAGGACCGAGCGGTTCCCCGCCGAAGAAACGACAGAATAGCCCCGTAGTGTGGCTCATCTTGGTTGCAATGCTGGTGGCCCTGTTCTTGTACTTCGGCGGCACCGGCAAAGATCGCTCCGAGATCTCGACCGGCTTCCTCCGCCAGCAGTTGATCGAGCACGACAACATCAAGTAGATCAGGCTGCAAGGGCTGACGGTCCACGGCGAATTCAACGACCCGCCGACCGACCCGAGCGGCAAAAAGGACCCAAGCGGTGAACCGGTCAGGCTGAAAAAGAAGTTCTTCACCGAGCTACCCCGCAACGGGCTGACCGACGACGATCTGGTCAAGGCCATGTGGGAGTTGGGGGTCGAGTTCGACGTGACCCCCGAGACCGACGGCACGGGGCTCGTGCTGATGGTCTATTTGCTGGTCACCGTGGCGTTGTTCGCCGGAGTCTGGTTCATGTTCCGCCGCGCACGCGACCAGTTCGGCGGCGGTCTGTTGACCAGTTTCGGCAAGAGTCCCGCCAAACGGTATGAAATGGGGGACAAACCGGTCACGTTCGACGACGTGGCCGGTCTGGTGGGCGCCAAAAGCGAGTTGGAGGAGATCGTCGAGTTTCTCAAAAACCCCAAAAAGTTCCAACGGCTCGGCGGCCGCGTTCCCAAAGGCATTCTGCTGATGGGCGCTCCGGGAACGGGAAAGACGTTGCTCGCGCGTGCCGTTGCCGGTGAGGCCAAAGCACCGTTCTTCTCGATCAACGGTTCCGAGTTCATCCAAATGTTCGTCGGCGTGGGAGCCAGCCGCGTACGCGACATGTTTTCCACGGCAAAGGACAACGCCCCCGCGAT
>JAZFUB010000256.1:0-3423 GCA_036447015.1 Thermoguttaceae bacterium
CCGCAAATGCCCTTTGGCACGGGCCAAACGACTCATCACGGTTCCGATGGGCACATCCAGTTGCTCGGCAATCTCCCGATACGAACAGTCCTCGAAGTAGAACATCACCAAGACGACCTTGAAGTCGGCCGACAACTCGTCGATCGCTTGCTGGAGCCACTCATGATCGATCTCGTCGCTGTCGATCGCCTCGGCCGGGATATTGTCGATGTTCAACTGCAAATCTGCCGCCGGCACGGGGCGGCGACGTTGACACGCCTTGAGGAAACCGTTCCGCACGATCGCCAGCAGCCAACTGCGAACGCTCTCGGCATGGCGCAACTGGTGCAGCTTCTGCTGGGCCACCAAGAAGGCTTGCTGGGTCAGGTCCTCGGCATCCGCCTCGGTTCCGCTGAGGCGATAGGCGTACCCATAGACGGCCTCGTGGTGTTCCGCAACCAGTCGGGCAATGTCCATCTTCGCTCGCTTGTCGGCCATACTAGGCCCTCAATTATAAGAGGCATCCAAAACGCGACTTATTCCCGAATTCGTGGAAAAATACGCCGGATTGGAATATTCTCACCAAATTCTAGTTCATGGGGAATAAATGCACAGGGGTCGGGGTCTAGTAAATGGACCGCAGGAGCGTTTCCTGCCAAATCAATGTGGCTCTCCTTGAAATGAGGAAAGGTAGTTAAATGAGGTATTTTGCACTGTTATTGATGCTGTTGAGCATTACCGTCTGCACAGTCGGTTGCGGCGAGCCCGCCGCCGATACGTCCGCTGACGACGGCACCCCGGCCGCCGACGTGGCCCCCGATCCCGACGCCCCCGGGGATGACGACGACGACGCAGAGCCGGCTGCCGGCGATGATGACGACGACGCAGAGCCGATTCCGGAGCCTCCGGCTGAAGGTTCCACCGACTAGGCGAAACTGAACGCCGCCGTGCGGCCGAGGCTACGATCCGTTCGGGCCGGCCACACGACCGGAAGTTGAACACGAAAAGGGATGGGTGTCCGTCGGATGCCCGTCCCTTTTTTGTTGAGCCTCGACGCGACAAGTAGCTGGATTCGCAAGAATTCAGGCATTTCCGCACTCCGCCTGAATTCTTGCGAATCCAGCTACAGAACGGGCTGCTAGATCTGGTCGATCCGAAGACCGCGGCGTCGCCGTTCGTTGCAACGAATCTCGTCGATCAGCTCGGAGATCTTCTTGACGTTCTCGATGCCCGGCATGACCAGTTGAGGATGGCTTCGATCGCTCGACGTGATATGGATCGTGCCGACGCCCACGAAGCGTTCCAACAGGCTTTGCTCGAACGTGATGTCGGTCATGTCGATCGTTTCGATCCGATCCGTGACGCGGCGAAGGATGCCCGACTCGTGCATGAACCGCAACGTCGTCAACTTGTAACGAACGTTCACCTTGCGGTAGCTCATCACGGCGAGTTGGTAGAGCCACAGCAGCACCACGATGGCCAGCGCGGAATAGGCGACCCATGCCTGCCATCGCCAAACCACCAGGGCGATCATCGCAAGGGTCACCGCGCTGCTGAAGACCCAGGCGCCGATCATGGCCTTCGTCGAATAGCCACCCTTCCAAAGTTCCCTTTCCGGCTCGTCCTGGACCGCTTGGCGAGACTCAACGGCTGCCTGAAACTTTTCCATCGGGCTGGCGTCTTCCGAGCTTGCCGCCGGGATGGCGATGTCGGCGGCCGACTCGATTCGCTGTCCGCATTCATGGCAATAGACGGCCTCTTCGACGACATCCACTCCGCACTTTGGACAATGCATGGTACGAAATTCCTTCTTCAACGGGCTGTTAGAGACCCAATACCGAGTAGACGATATCTTTGACGATTCCGGAAGCCTCGAGCTGTTCCAGCACCGGGTCGAGTTCGCTGGGTGAGCCTGCGAGGAAGTAGGTCCAGCCGTGGGCGTCCTTCCCGACCAGTTCGCTGGTGAGAAATGCCGTGTCGCCGGCCACGTCGCGCGGGGCCAGACGTCGCGAGGCCAGAATGATGACCGATTTTCGCAGATGTTCCGATTCGTAAGGATGTTCCTCGAGACCGATCACCTTGCTCAGCCGCTTGACCTTACGGACCATGATGGCCTTCTCCTGCTCGGTGCAGCAGAAGGTCAGGATCACGCTGCCGTCGACGCCGGCTCGTTCTTCGAAACCGTGGCCGACCACCGTATCGATGCTAACGCCCTCGTTGCTGAAAGCCGAGGCAATGCTCGTCAGCGCCCCGGCACGGTCGAGCACATGGGCGCGAAAGATCCAATGTCCCGCTTCGTTTCTATTCATGTTGCCTCTCGTTGTCTTGCCTACCGGCGGTTTGTGTCTTGCCTACTGGCGGTCTGGTGAGCATAGATGCTGCACAGTGCGATCGACGCCAAACGGGTCTCGACGGCATCGGCACGCGAAAGGATGATATACGGCACCGGAAAACCGATGGTGATGCTTGCCAGCGAGGCCAGACCGTAACTGTTCATTGCCGCGATCGACTTGTAAAGGACGTTGGCCGTGTCGATGCCCGGGCAGACGAGCACGTCGGCCTTGCCGGCGACTTCTCGCGCAGCGGGCAGATCGGGAAGTCCCTTGACGGCCACGGACTTCGGGTCGGTCGCCAGATCGAACGACAACGGGCCGTAGACGACTGCGCTCGGCCAATCCAACTCGGCCAGATCCGCTCCCATCCGCGTCGAAGGGAGCGAGGCCACTTGCTTCTCGTTGGCCGAGAGAATGGCTCCCCGGGGACGATCGATTTGCAGTACGGTACGGGCCACCTCGACCGCATTGTCGACGAGATGCTGCATGCGATCGAGCGTGCAGTTGGTCGTCACGCCCGCATCGGTCAGAATCATCAGCCGGCCGTCGGCGATCGGCGCGGCGTCGAAAAGGGTCACGAGGCTGACGGTCTTTCGCACGGCCAACGGCAGCATGTGGCGGTTGATCACGGGCGTCGAGATATTGCCCTTGAGAACGATGTCGGCATCGCCGGCCTCGATCAGTTCGACGGTGGCCGCTGCGGCTGCCTGTTGGTCGTCGGCCGCGACGATATCGTCGTCGCGGACTTCGATTCCCACTTCGGCGACGCTTCGAAGAATCCGGTCCTTCCGGCCCACCAGAATGACCCGGTCGACGATGCCGTGGTCCGCGGCCGATTCGACCAGCCGCAGATCTTCGACCCGATCGCCGCCGACCACGGCGACGGTCACTCCGTCGAGCCGCCCGGCAATATCGATCAGATCGGCCACGGACGCCAATTCACCGCTATCGAGTGGGCTGTCTCTACCTAATGCGAGTGGCATGGAACGAAACATCCTTTCTGCGTTTCCGGCACTCTCCAATGCGGCCAGACCCCCCCATGGGAGGATCGTGACGGAAATCATTCTATCAGGCGTTGGCCGAAGAGGAAAGAAGGGAAAGTGGCTTATCG
>JAZFUB010000257.1:0-4920 GCA_036447015.1 Thermoguttaceae bacterium
TCGCCAGACGATTCAACGAATCACCGGTGCCGTCCGCTTCCGGCCATGGCCAGAGGTTGCTGTAGATCACTTCGTCTTCGATCAGATAGGGCGTGTAGTTGGGCTCATCGAGCGGCGAGGTGTCGGGACGCTGTAGCTGAACCTTTTCACCGGCGTTTTCCAATTTGCCAGAATAGGGGCCGAACAGAGTGACCGAGGCGTCGATCGAGTACTCGTCGCGGAAAGCAGTGAGTCGGTCCACGTCGTTCGGATCGAACGAGACCACGACCAGTGTCGCTTGGGCGGCAAGCTCCGTGGGTGTGGCGAAATCGAAATCGAAATCGATGCCCTTGCGCAACCGCCATCCGGTCAGGTCGATCGTCTCGCTGGTCGGATTGTAGATCTCGACGAACTCCAGATACCGGTCGTACTCGATGCCCGGCTCGTTCTCGATGTTATTCTGATTGTAGTGCACCTCGCTGAGGATCAACGGCCCGACGCGCGGGCCGCTGTTGCCGGTGCCCGGCGTGTTGCGGGTCATCGGATAGAGCTTGCCGGTTCCGTTGGGCCAGCGCCCGAACGATTCGCCCTGTGCGGCGTCGGGGAATTCGACGTGATCGATGAAGTGGGTCAGTTTGCCCTCGTCGTCGGTTCGCATCAGCCAAACGTCGTCGCCATGGGCCCCATTGAGCGCGAATTCGTTTGGATACAGCAGCGGATCGGCGCCGCCGAGGGTGTTGAAGTTGAAATCGTTTTCGTCGAAAACGAGATATCCACCGCCGGGGATCTCGGTGCCGTCGGGGATGCGGTACCTCCCATAGGCGTCGTTCGTATCGCTGAGATACCAACCGCCCAGATCGATCGCGAAGGCCGTGGTGTTGTAGAGTTCGATCGAATCAAGGTCGTCGAAATCGGTGTGGGTGAGCACTTCGTTGACCACGACGTCGGTAATCGGCCCCTGTCCGTCGGCCCAGGGTGACCCGCCGTATTCGCTACTGCCGCGCCAGTGGGTGCCGCCTTCGAGGTACACGATCCGCTCGGCCGCATCCGGCGGTAGGGCCGTCGGGTCGATCAACTCCAACGAGGCTCCGCTGCCGTCGGCCCGGCCAGGCCACTTCCCGGTATCGTTATACTCGAACTCGACGATCGGGTCGCCGAGGCGGGACCGCAGCGTAATCTGTTCGCCCCCGTTCCTCAGTCCGCCGTCATAGACATGGTCGGGTGCGACGCCGTATCGAGCCTCGAACGCCGCAGCAACTTTCGCGATAACGACGAACCGGCCGGCGTCCAAAAACTCTTCGTTGCCGGTGAATTGGAACGTCACGCCCGCGGCGAATCGCACGTCGGCGAGGTTCACGGTTTCGTCGCCGATGTTCTTCAGTTCGATGAACTCGAAGTCCTCATCGATGAAAGCGGGGTCCACCAAGAGTTCGGCGTCGGTCGGATCGTACGGGTTGTAGTTGATCTCGGTGATGACCAGGTTGTCGGCCGATGCGGCCACATGGACGTAGAATTCCGTCTCGTTCAGCGCGCTCCACTCGCCACCGTTCAATACTCGCGACTTGATGGTCGTGGAGCCGGTGATTGAGATCGGCGCGCCGGCGGAATAGGTTATCGCCGTGCCGGAGGCAGTCGCCCCGGTGGACGGATCGTAGTGCCTTGGGTCGGTGCCGTCGGTTGTGTAATAGATCACTCCGGCGCCGTTGGGATTGGCCATGGTAAGTTGGGCACCGACCGCCACGTCACCGCCATTTTGTGGCTGGCCTTCGATGCTGTGGGACGGTGTGTCCGTGCTGGGAAACAATCCGGCACTAAGAAGCTGGCCCATGACGATCGACGTCCGCTGCGGAAAATAAATCGACTTCATATAATTCAACGAAGTTTGCCACTCGCCGTTGCGGGTATACGGAGGTGAGCGATGCTGGTCTCCCCAACGAGCCGATTCGGCGACGACGGAATCAAACACCGCACTGGCAATAGCCGCAAATCTCGTCCCCGGCACATTACGTTCTGGATGTGCGGGATCCACAGCAGGGTTGTCCGGATCGACGTAGAACACGCCGCCGGGCGCGAAGTGCTTTTGCACCCGATCCGCAAATGCCAATTGGAACTGGTCGTAGTTTTTCAGCCGTGCATACGCCTCGGTGACGCCGGCAGTCACTCCGAGACGATTTTCATAGAGATGCGTGCGACCGCTGAGCGTCATCGAGATTTCGCTGTCCCAGGCAAAAAACTGGAACCCCTCACTCTCAGGGCCGCGACGACGGGCAGCAAACCAATTGTTGCCCGACCAATCGTGGTTGCCGCTGTAGAAACTGAGCAGCAGGTAGTCGATATAGTTTTCAACGTCGAGAAAGTCTTGCCGTTGCGGATCGTTGTTGCCCATCGGATCGTTACCCTGGATCGCTTGATACGCAGACCACTTGGCAACGTCTCCGACTGCGTTGGCGACGCCGGACGCCATCGACTTCATGGTGTTCCAAGCTGTATTGTTGCCATCGATCACGCCTCCATGATTTATCGAGTCCCACTCGGTCTTGTCACCGCCCAGATGCTGAGCGGCGAACGATGCGTCGGGACGCTCGGAGGGATTGTAGATTCCCCAATAGATTCCGTTGATATACAGATGCACGCCTATACCTCGCGAGGAGACGCTCCCCATGGCCTCCTGGGTCTGACGATGCCACATGTCGCGGGAAAACAAAGGATCGCCGCCGGCGCCGCTCCATCCCCAGCCGTCGTTGAAGTGCGCCCGCAGGACCACGGTGTCAAACCGGTCGACGCCTTCGCCGAACAGAGGAAAATCAAGCTTTGTGGGACCGTATTGCTTCTTGAACAAAAGGCGAAGTGAGTTCTTGCGAGACATGCTGCGCGCTGCGCCGCCATGGATGCGAATGCCTGCGTCGACCTGAAACCCTTCCTGGCCATCGGGGTAGATCAACTCGGCCGAAGCGGCCCGTTCCCAAGCCACTCCACGGCTTCCGGAATTGGAATAGATTCCACTTGGGCCAAACATGTCGTCGATGTCCATGACCAGCGATATTGTGGGAATCGCTTTCAAGTCATCCCGAATCGAGGCGGCATACACGCCGCCGTAATTGTCGCCCGGACCGATCACATCGGGATCCAGTCCGTAATCCGCGCCGCGACTGCCCCAACTCGCCGGGAAGCCGGCGTCGAGGGTTGCCTGATACGTCTGCTGCACAATGTCGTCGACAAACAGATACGTCTGCGTATCAACGTTGGTCGGCCGGTAGCCCGGTTTGAACGCCGCCGCGCGCAAAACGGTCGTCGTATCGATGGTGATCGCCGCGGTGTAGAGTTCGCCGTCGGCCTCGGTCGGCTCGCTGCCGTCGGTCGTGTAACGGATCGAGGCGCCGGGTGTGGCGGACGTAATCGCGATATCGAAAGACATCTCGTAGAAGCCCCGATCCTCGCTGAACTTCGTGTCCTTGACGAACCCCAGGAAGTCGGCTTCGTTCGGTCCACCGGGCGTCGGCGTGGAGAAATAGCGATGCGACATCTCAACGCCCGCCCCGTCCAGTTGTGCCATGAGCAGGAAATTGCCGTCGGAAGCCGAGACGTTCAGTCCTTGGATCGCCAACACGTTCGTACCGTCGGTGAGATGCTCCAGGCCGCTGGTGATGAGGAACGACTCATACTCGTTCGACTGTGCGATGGTCTGAGAGGCCGTGGCGTTGGAGTCCCACTGGGGTGTGCCGGGTGCATTGCTCGAAGCCACCGGATGGCCGTTGAGATACGCCATGAACCCGTCGTTGTATCGCATCTTCAGCGTCAAGGAGGCCAGATCCGCCGGGTCGTCGACCTGGAAACGAATCCTCGCCCACACCGACGCGTTCTTCTGGTACATCTCCGTGGTCAGGTCGGTGGCCAGCATGCCGCCGAAAGCGCCCGGCAGCGAACTGAAACCGATGCCGGGCATCCGGGCGCCGGCAAGCGGCAGAACCAACCCGGGATTCGTAAAACCCAGGTTCGTCAGGTCCGGCGGTACGAAGACGAAATCGGTCAGATCGTCATGGTCGAGGTTGCCCACGCGTTGCATGGTCGTCTTGCCGGCGCTGGTGGGGAGCCCCGCTCCGCTCCACGCGCTGGAGGCGCGGATATTGGCCCCGTTGATTGTCACGTTCATATTGGCTAGGTCGGCGTTGCTGTAAGACCAGGGCGCGAAATCGGCGACTTCCCCGTCGTTGTCGACGATCATCGCCCAGCCCTGCGCGCTGGTACTCCAAACAATGCCCTCGCCGAAGTAGTTGGGATTCGAGGCGGCCGGCGTAACGTCGTTGACGTAAATGACTTCGCCGGGCGCCATCGAGGGTGGCAGGTTCCAAGGCGTATGCAGACCGTTGTAGGCCAGACCGCCGGCGTTCGGATCGTTCGGTCTGTTCAGCGCCAAGACCCAACCGTCCGTATTGACCGTTTGATTCGAGACGTTCTGAATCTCGACGTAGTCGGGCGTACCGTTGCCCGCCTCGGTGACCACGATCGTGGGCGCCGTGCCGCCGGATTCCCAGGTCGAGTCGTCGAAAGTGCGCTCGGTCCAATCGGCTGCCGCGTCGGCCGCGGTCGGCACCCGATAACGCGTGTCCGCATCGGCGGAAAACAGCGGAATAACTTCCTGGAACATGCCGTAAGAGATATTGCCCTCCTGCCGAGGATACTCCGGATCGAATTCGCTCGAGATCGTTATGCGGTCGGGCTTGACCAGCGCGAGGTACTCGCCCGCTCCGTCCAATTCGAAATTCGTATGCAACTGGAACCCGGACACGGCGCGATCCTTGTTCGAGGCAAAGACCACCAGATACTCATTCGGGTCGATCGTGACCGCGGGGAACTGCCACTGATCCAAGTCACCGTCGTCGTCGGTCAGGTGCCAACCGTCAAGGTCCACGGCCGTGCCGGTCGGATTGTGGATCTCGATCC
>JAZFUB010000258.1:0-4194 GCA_036447015.1 Thermoguttaceae bacterium
TCCTTCCATGCGTGCGCCGGTCGGATCGGTTCTTGGACGGCCCCGCGTGCGAATCCAATTGCTGGTGTACGGCTGCTCGTCTTCGCCGAACTGAGTGGCCTCGGCATTCGATTGGCCTTGAATGATGTAGGCGTCGCCGCAGACGAGGTTCGTTGCCGTATGGAGTAGCGTCTCGCGGTCTCCAATCCGTGAACCGAACTCGACCCGATAGCTGATCAGTCCCGGTTTGAGCTTTACGGAAAGGGCGTAAGTTCCGTCGGCCGCCGTGATCTGCTCTTCCTGCTTGTAGGGCTTGCCGTCGGCAAAGACTTTCAAGTAGACGATGTCGGCCGCTTCAGCCAAGGTCCCGTTGTAATAAAGCGTTCCCTCGTTGTTCTTATCGCGGGCGTAGAACTGATCGTTCTCGGGTTTTTCGTCCTTGCCGGGCGTTCGTCGCACCCATGCGTCTTCGGCCGGTTCGTCGACCCGGATCGCCGCCGTTTGGGTTGTCGCGGTGCCGCCGTTGTCGAGGGTCAGCGTAACGGTCATCGGGCCGCTGTTCTGAGCCCTTTTGAGGATCAGTCTGCCCGGCTCGATCCGTTTGATTACAGCCAACCCCGATACGTTCCAGTCGTAACTCAGCGGGTCGGCACCATCGGCTCGCAGTTGGTCCGGGTTTGCGATGCTCGGCACCACTTCGATCGTTTCGCGTCCATCCCATCGGTTCGGTGCGGCAAGCGTGAAGACCGGGTCGGGGATACTCTCGTTGATCGTGATCGGAATGTCCTTGGTCTTGACCCGGTCGGCATAGACGGCCTTGAACTGAAGCGTGAGCGACTGGTCGGAAGTCACGCGACCGGCGTCGAACGTAAAGGCATATCGGTCGACGGCGGCGATCGTCTCTCGATTGGCGTCTTTGAGGATCCAGTAGACTTTCCGTGCTCCACCGGCCTGGGCGGTCACGGTGACATGGTTGCCTTCCGACACGGTCAATTGGGCTGCTGAAACCGAAAAAGTGCTGCCCGGCCGTACCAGTGATCCGACCAGGGTTTGCAGCGGTTTTTGGTTTTCGTATTGCAGCCGGATCCAGTCCGGCGAACGAGCCACCCGGGAGATACGCACCTCGTCGATGTCGCCGACGAAGTCGTAGTTGTGATACCAACCGCCGATCCAAAGTCGGCCGGGGCGTTTGATGTCCAGCGTCTGCTTGGCCGATCCATCGAGCCGGCCGTTGATATAGATCCGCCCGTCCTCGTCGTCGTAGGTATGCACGACGTGGACCCACTGCGACATGGGCAGTGTGCTGTGGGCGTTCACATCGGAGAAATCGCTATCGATATGGATGTGGGGCGGGCTGCGGTACTGCATCCTCACCTTGCTGCCGCGGCCGCCGCCCTCGTTGCCCCATCCGAGGATGGTCGTGTTGGTCTTCGCGGTTCGAAACCATGCTTCGCTGCTGTGCGAACCGCCGGCCGAGGGATAATCGGGAATCTTGTCGCCGCCGAACAGCCCCTGCTTGCCGGGGAAATGCCTCGCCTGGCCGATCATCCCCTGCACCGATGTCGTTCCGGCATCGACCGTGGCGAGTGTGCCGACTTCATCCTTCGCGGGACCGTCCATGTGCCAGACGCTCGCGTAACCGTTCGATGCGTTGAAAACGGCCGACCCGTTGGACCGGCTGCTCGCATCGGCATTGCCCCAGTGCATTTTGATTTCCTGACGCGAGTTGCCCCGGATCGTCGGGATTCGCACCCAGACGCTGGCGGTTCCACCCGTCGCATCCCACTGCTCGATCTGATAGGCCAAGGGAATGTGGTTGGCAGTCGAGAAACGGACGTCCACGCCGCCCGGCTTGGCTTGGCTGAAATCGAAGAAATCCTTGTCCAGACGAACCAGCAGCGGAAAGTCCTTCTCCGAGACGGTCGACGGCATCTCCGCGCCTTCGGGCGTGGTGAGGATGTAGAGCGATCCCGAGTGCTTCCAATCCGAATACTGGGCCGATGCGTTTTCCAGCGACAACGCAAATACCACGAACACGAGCGTACTGACGGCCAGGTTGTTTCTCATAGTTACCCTTCTTGAATGATAGCGTGTAGGGTGCGTCACTTCACGAGCCGATTCGGCCGGTTCCACTTGATCTTGGCCACGAAGAGGCTGTTGTCGCTGCCGTGCCGCTCGACGCCGCGCGGTTGCATCCATTCGGTCACCGTGACCCAGGTTTCGTCCGGGCTGACGTCGGTGACACCGAAGTTACCCAGCCGGGCTCCTCGCTCGGGCACGAGGACGCGGTCCGTGTCGCGGATAACGCACAGCTTCTCGGGGTCGACCCGCGCGATGAACAACGGCGCCCGGTGGCGAAACACATGGTCGTTGTTCGCGCCGCGACGCGTGTAGACCAGCCACAGGCCGTCGCTGTGCGTGACCCAGTGCTGTTGCGTGTTGTAGTTGCCCAACTCCGAGCCGTCGTCGAATCGCCATTTTTTCGGTTCGTCGAAGTGCAGTCCGTCGCGACCGCTGGTGACGTGACCGTGGACGTCGTTGCGGAGCGTCAGGTAGAAACGGTCGCCAAACCGGGTCAACGACGGTTCGCAGAAACCCCTGTCAGTCATGTGTTTCTCCTCGACAACTCAACACGGAAAATGCCAGTCCCATGAAGAGTGGGGCCGGTGTTCTACTGAGTCTCACTGGCTTACGTGTGCTTCTTATCTTACGCACTCTTGCGAACCCGTAGTAGGTTGCGCAATTCGTGTGGCATGGGCAACCGTCCCGCCTCAGGATCGTGGCGTAGCACGGCGAGGATCTGATCGAGCTGCTCGCCCGGATCCAGGGCCAGATCGAGAAAGAAGATTTTTTGGCCGTTCAGTTCGCACCCCCCGCCGCCGCTGCCCCCAAGCCATTCCTGGCGAATCCCGTATCCTAGCCGGGTCGCCAGATCGAGTGCCTGCTCCAAGATCGCTACCGTGTGCATCCTAGCTCCTCCAAATTACCAGGCGTCCATGACCGGTAAGGCGTGGGACGGATTATACCGGCTTGGGTTATAGTTGCCCAGGTCGGATCGACGATAGGGCTAGCATGGGGCTAACCTGTTTTCCTGTAATGAGTTAAGACGTAGGGTTCCGGAAAAACAGCGAGAACACCGGTGATGCGGGAAGTAGGCAGCTTGGTGTTTCGCGCGGACTTCTAACGGTCAGGCACTTCAACCAGAGTGGAGAGTAAACCGTGGGCACAAGCGGCAATAACGATAGTCTGAGTTTGCAGCAGCAAGTCGATATCCTCAAACAGCAACTGGCCCAGGCCCAGAAGCTGACGGCCTTGGGGGAACTCGTCGGCACGACGACCCACGAGTTCAACAACGTGTTGATGACCATCATCAACTACGCCAAGATGGGGATGCGGCACAAAGATACCGCCAGCCGGGACAAATGCTTCGACAAGATCTATGCCGCCGGAAATCGAGCCGCCCGAATCACCAACACCGTGCTGGGGATGGCCCGAAACCGCCCGGCCGGTCTGGAACCGACCGATCTGCACAAACTGGTCGAAGACACCTTGATGCTGTTGGAACGCGAGATGCGGAAGTACCGCATCGCCGTGGACAAGAAGATCGAACCGATTCCCGAGGCCCGGATCAACGGCAACCAGATTCAGCAGGTGCTGTTGAACCTGCTGATCAACGCTCGGCAGGCGATGCCCAACGGCGGACGGCTGACCATTCGGCTTTCGCATGACGCGGAAAACGAGATGATCGAGCTGCTGGTCCGCGATTATGGTTGCGGCATCGCGCCGGACAAACTGCCGCGGATCTTCGACTCGTTCTTCACGACGAAGAGTGGGCCGGACGAAAGCGGCAAGGGTGGCACCGGGCTCGGATTGTCGATGTGTCGCGACATCATCGAATCGCACAACGGCCAGATCCGCGTGAACAGCACCGTGGGCAAGGGTACGGCATTCACGCTGAAGCTGCCCACGGCCGCCAAGGCAACCACCAAGCGAGCCGCCAAGCGCCCACCGATCGCCGCTCCACTGGCCCCGCATGCGAACCCGATCAGTCGGCCGACCGTATCCGGCTAGTGGCTGGTCAGTTCATGTTCGGCAGGTCGGCCATCGAGGTTTAGCGGCCGGGGGTGCCCGGCGCGGTTAGGAAGCAAAGGTGCGAACGAACAACAAAACCGCCCGGCCAGCCCCGCCCCGAAAACTTTGTAATCGGCCCGCCCC
>JAZFUB010000259.1:0-7254 GCA_036447015.1 Thermoguttaceae bacterium
CCGGTGGATCCGATCAGCGTCAGGAACCCGGTACTTGTGTTGAGGGTGAACAGATTCCTGACGTTGCTGGAGTCGGAGCCGCCGTCGGCCACGAAGAGTATCCCCGTCTCCGGATGGAAGTCCATGCCGGCTAAGGTGCCAAGGCCCCTGCTTAGGGTGACTTGCGAGAGGATTGCACCGGTGGTCTTATCGACCTTCAGGAGGCTACCAATTCCATTATCCAGGACGTACAAATCTCCGGCCCGATTGAAGGCCATGGCCGAGAGGTCGGCCGGGTGATTGATGGTCCCAACGATCTGGGCTTCGCCGGTGTCCAAGTCCATGGTGAACAACTCGCGTCTGGGTGACCCAAAGGGGCCACCCGTATAAAGCCCGTACAGTATCCCGGTGGTCGGGTCGAAATCGAGGTCTCCCTCCATGACACCGCCGGTCAGCCCCGTCGGCCCGACGAGAGTTTTCCGAAAAGAAGAATCCTCGTACGGGTTGAGTTTGTAGAGCGAGTTCGGTTCGGTCCCAACAATGTTCGAGGCGTTGGCATCGGTCAACAGGTAGAAATTCCCATCCTCGGGACGAAGCGTGATGCCCACCGGATTATCGACGGAAGCACTCAACGACGAAAAGACCGCCAGTCCGCTTGTCTGATCCAGATTGTAGATCGAGCCGCCGAAGCTGATGCCGTACAGCACGAACTCTACCGGAACGGCTTCGATGGTGAAATTGGTGTTGGAGATGTCGAAGAAGATGTTGCCGACCGGCTCAACCTTAATGCGGGCTTGATTCGTCTCGATATTCGGAATGGTGACGATTTGCGAACCGTCGTTGGGCGTGTTGGCGGCCATGACGGACGGAAAACTGAGCCCGCCATCGTCCGAAAACAGAATGTTCACGTAGCCCGCGTTGATCGGTGCAGCGTTGGTGTCGGCGACGTCCCAGGTGATCGTCCGGCTCGCGCCACCGTCCCAGGTGACGGACGTGTTGGGGGAGGTCACCCGAAACGGCGCGCCCGTATCGATGACCGTGAGCTTGATTTCGTCGTAGCTCACGCCGCCGGCCAGGGTGTTGTTGTCACGCACCGTGACGCGAAAGTTCAAGTCGCGATTGGTCGTCGGCAATTGTTCGCCCAGCGGCATGGTACCCGCGAGCAGATTCGACGACGATGGAAACGTCCGTGTCCCGCTGCTCCTCGGCGGCCACGAGCGAAACAGGGGGCTTTGCCCGTCGTCGGCTGTGGTTAGCGGCTGAGCCCCGTCGGGCCCCAGATCGCGCTGCTCCCAGGTGTAGGTCAATCGATCCGAGAGATCGGTGTCGCCACCGCCCGAGATGGTCAGCACAAAGGGAGTCGCAGCCGGAATCGTGCGGTCGCGGTTCGCACCGACGATCGGTATATTGTTGCCGGTGGCAGTGATCGTCGCGGCCGCATTGCCGATGATGGCATGGGTGTAGTTAATGATTTCATCAAGGCTTATGGAATGGAAATAGGAGCTTGTGAAGGTCTGCACGTTGTCTGTTCCGCAAGCGCCCCCGTAGGACATGATCGTCGACCCGCTGCCCGGTTCGTAGGCCGTCGCGGCGTTGTATTGATTTGGGTTGCCGCAGGAACCGTTCACGCCGTTGAACGTGTGATTGGCGCCGAGTTGGTGGCCTATTTCATGCACCAACGTCAGCAACGCATTGCCCAAGGTCACGCCCCTCGCCTTCCTACTGTTGTTGCCGACGACGCCAACCGAAGCCATGCCTCCGCCACCGGTGCCGAAGACGTGCCCGATATCGTAGTTGGCACTGCCAATCACCGAATCAACGTTCGTCTGGTTTTCCCCCAGCATCGTGTTCCTGTTGCCGTTCGTGTAAGGATCGCCCGCGATCGGTAAGACAAGCTGATCGTTATTAACCACCAACACCATGCGGACTGCTACCTCGCGCTGCAAGATGCCATTGGCCCGGTTGATTCTCGTCACGATCGCCGCCATGGTCGATGCGACGGTGCCGCCCTTACTTGCCGAATACTCGTCCGTGGCAGCAACCGCCAAGCGATAGGTTCGCAGTTCGTCGCCGATTGCTGTTACATGCCCCTTGGCTTCCGTCTCGGTCGGTGCAAGGGGCTCGGCGGCGACACCCTCTAGGTGGTGGTCGGGCGAGACCTCCTCCGTGTGCTCGTGATCTTCGTTCCAATCGGCAAGCGAGTCGCTCAGGTAATAACTGGCGTACAGGCTGGTATCCAAGTGCCAATAGGGCTCGACGTAGTAAGTCTCCGAGGGCGTGAGGACCTGGGCATGGAAGCCGGCCGGCGTCATGTCGAAGCGAACCGAGGCCGCCGGGTCGTCGATCCCCTGGCCGGCGTAGGTCCTGATCTCGGGAAACTTGGCCGCCAGGCCCGGCTCCATGACCGACGACTCGATCACTGTGAAACGGGAAAAATCTCCGTCGGGCGTGGGCAGGCTGATCACCGGAGTGGCTCCGGCCGCCTTGATGGTGAACTCCAGCGGCGCACCGGCCAACGTCGACCGCATCAGGCCGGCGTCCAACGTGAAAGTCTCGAAGCGGCTCGCTTGGATCGAAGGCTGCGCATCGGCCTTGACGGTCGGCATGTCATCGATTGCCTGCCAAAGCCGGTCGGCACTTTGCGGCGGATCGCCACCGATGACGTCCGTCTCCTCCGACAGCAGCGCCGGTGCGACTTCGTCCACCGCACCGAAGTCATCGCTCATCGGATCGAGCAGGCCGAACGTCGCATCTAGCGTACCGATGGTCAGCAGGCGGCGGCTTTCCAACCACTCGCTACGCAACAACCGAAATCCATGTAGCGGTCGGTCGTGGCGGCAAAAACCCTTGTTTCGTCGCAGTCCGATTGCAGGGAACTTCATCACAGCACTCCCAATCGAGTGATTAGTTGAACGTGTGCAAATCCGATGACCGACGGCTGCCTTGCGAGACACTCAACAGCATCGTGTTGCCATCTCTAGCCCGTTCCCCGACAAAAGCGTCCCGCCGCTTGGCCGATCCTCTTACGAAGGAAAGGATGTCGGTGTCGCAGACCGACGACGGGGACGCCGCCATTCTACTAAGTTTCGTTGAGTGTATGACAGAAAAAACTGGCAAAATAACGAAAATCTTCTCCTGAATTCGATAGTCTTTCGTAATCGCAGCCGGTCCGCGAGCGGTTCAGCATCCAGCCGCCGGAAATAGGGTGACAACGGTCCATGTCGGCCGATTTCCTTCGTTTCTTCAAGACAACCACTCAACGAATCTCCTAATTCGACCGCGCATGACATGCCCCCGTTGCGAGAGAGGGAGACTCCGCCGAAACAACAAGAACGGCAGTTCGCGGAGTGAACAACGACTGTGGCGACTATCTGCGGGGAGGTGCTCGATCGGCCAAGTCGTAGCGGCGGATCTTGCGGTCGAGCGTCGATCGCTCGATGCCGAGGATGCCGGCCGTCTTGCTCTTGTTCCAGCCGGTGTGCAGCAGCGTGGCGAGGATGTGGTCTCGTTCGATGTCGTCGAGTGAGGAAGGCGCGAACCTCTCTTGAACCGACTGTGGGGTCACCGTATCGCCGGCCGTGGCAAGCGTTGTCAGCAGCAGGTCGTCAGGACCGATTTCTCGGCTGGGACAGAGCACCACCGCCCGTTCGATCACGTTCTTCAGTTCGCGAACGTTCCCCGGCCAAAGATAGGTGAGCAACTTGTCCTTGGCGGGCTCGGAAAAACCGCGAATCTTTCGTCCCGTCTCGTCGTTGAACTTCTGCAGGAAGAAATCGGCCAACACGGCGATGTCCTCGGGACGTTTGCGTAGTGCGGGAACGACGATCTCGAGCACGCGGAGCCGGAAGTAGAGGTCGCGGCGGAACAGTTTCTCGGCAACGTCCTTCTCCAAGTCGCGGTTCGTCGCGGCAATCACTCGAACGTCGACCTTGACTGCCGAGTTGCCACCCACGCGTTCGAACGGATGCCCCTCGAGGACACGCAGGAACTTGGCCTGGATCCCCGGGTTCATTTCGCCGATTTCGTCGAGCATCAGCGTGCCCTTATGGGCGGCCTCGAACTTGCCGATCTTCCGGTCCGTCGCTCCCGTGAAAGCGCCCTTTTCGTGCCCGAACAACTCGCTCGCCAGCAGATCCTCGGCCAAGGCGGCACAATTGAGGCAGACGAACACGTTGTCGCGCCTGGCGCTGGAGTAGTGGACGGCCCTGGCCACCAGTTCCTTGCCCACTCCACTCTCACCACGGACCAGCACGGTCGCGTTGGCGGATGCCGCGCGGCGAATCTCTTCGGCGACCTGGCGCATGATCTGGCTCTCGCCGATGATGTCGCTCCGCACACCCAAACGTTCTCGTAATTGAACGTTTTCCGTACGAACCTGGGTCAGGTTCTCGGTCAGTTCCTGACGGCGGTGCAGATTGATCAGTGCCACGGCCACCGTATCGGCGACGGCCAGGGTGAACTCGAGATCGTCGGGGTCGGGAATTCGCTCGGCATCGCTCGAATAGAGATGGATCAGGCCGAACACCCGCCGGCCACGACGCACGGGAGCACAGATCACGCTGGTCGTGTAGATTTCGCCCTTGCTGTCGCGGCTTCCCAGCGTGCTGTCGCCCATCACGTTTCTCGCCAGCACGGCCTCGCCTTCCCGCAACACGGTCGAGGCAAGCACCTTCGAGACGCGATGGTATCGTTTTTCAGAAGAACTCTGTGAAGCCACCACTTCGAGATCCTCGCCGTTCGGTTCCCCTTGGAAATCACGGGGTAGCAGCAACAGGGCGGCTGCGTCGGTTCGGGTACCTTCGAGGAGCCCGCTCAATGCCAATTCCGAAATCGTGGCCGTGTCGACCGCCTTGGCCAACTCGAACGCCATCCGACACAGTTGGGCGGCGGAACGCCCCATCCGCGAAACACCGGACGCATCGTCCTCGCCGGGCGCGAGGAACTTCGTCTGTCCGCGCCGATGCGTAATCGTGGCCGGCTCACAGGCTTCCAGGACGCTCGAGTCGTCGTCCTGATCCCATACGGGCGGTTGCTCGGAGTCGCCCGCCTGACGGCGAACCACCGCGCTGGAGTCCGAGAAGGCCTCGGCAAGCCGATAGACGAAAACCAATTGCGTCCGGCCAATCCGGATCAGGTCGCCCGGGCTGAGGATCCAGTCGCCGTGGACCACCTCGTCACCGACCAGCGTGCCATTTCGGCTGTCCAGATCGCGCAAAGTCCACTGTCCGGCCGAGAGGAAGATCTCGACGTGGCATCGGCTACAGCGTTCGTCCTGCAGGACGACCTGATTGGTCGGTGCGCGGCCGATCGTGACCGCCTGTCCCGGCACCAGCCGAAACACGTCGCTCCACTTCGATCCTTCGCGGATAACAAGATAGGCAAGTTGAGCCACTTAAGCCCCTCCACGGACGCCGTGCCGCCAGAGCGAATCAACCGATCACCACCCTGGCCAACAAACAGAAAAAGACGTTCCATCTACTACTTTACCCTCGCGGGGCTGTCCACTTCAAGGATACCCCCTATGAGAACCGTAGGCGAGTCGGGGAGATTTCCTTGCAATTTTCGCACAATTCGATTAGTCTGTATGGTATCGGGGGTTGCGCGAAGAGCTGCGCACTGCGTTCGGCTCCGCACATCCCGTATGCCCGTGTCGTCGCGGTCGCTTGCCCACAGAACAGAGACAGAGGAGTCTCGGGGAAAGGCCAAGACACTTCCGAATGTTTTTTGCCTCCACCAATCGCGGGAGAAATCTGATGCTCAATCATGGCTCCGTCGTTGTTCATAGGGTGCGCCGAATGGTCGCCGTCTTGCTGCCTCTGACGCTGGTACTCGCCTTGGCACCGTTGGCCGAAGCTCAGATTTTTTCGCAGAACCGCGGCGTGGGCGGTATTTTGATCGACGCCGACGGGCAGGTCGATAATGCCGAAGTCGACGACGTGGGCAAACTGAGCCGGCGCAGAAGCGCGGGCCTGGAGCCGATTCCCGGCGTGTTGAACCAAACCACCGAATTGCGAAAAATTTCGCTCAGCCAACTCGACCAAGCTATCGCAGAATATCTTGCCCAGGGCAAGGACCTACCCGATGCGATCAAGTATCTCGGCGGGCTGCAACAGATCCAATACGTCTTCGTCTATCCCGAACAGAACGACATCGTGCTGGTCGGTCCGGGCGAAGGTTGGGACGTCGACAAGCGTGGCAATATCGTGGGCCTTACGACCCGGCGACCCGTGATGCTGCTGGACGACCTGCTGGTTGCCCTGCGAACCGCGCGTCGGGCGGCCCAAGGCGGCATCAGTTGCTCGATCGATCCGACGGCCGAGGGACTCGCGCGGCTGCGGCAATACTTCAGTCGCCTACGAGGCATCGGCAATCCAACCCAGACGGCCGTCGACATCGAAAACGCGCTGGGACCGCAGGACATTACCGTCCATGGCGTTCCCGGTACGTCCCATTTCGCTCGGGTCTTGGTCGCGGCCGACTACCGCATGAAGCGGTTGGCAATGAACTTCGAGCCGGTGCCGATCCGAGGGCTGCCCGGCTTCTTGACGATGATGCGATCGACCGGAAGCCGCATGACGAACATGATGCCCAGGTGGTGGCTCGAGCCGAACTACGAACCGCTGCTGAAGAGCCCCGACGGACTGGCCTGGGAGTTCCGCGGCGCGTCGGTCAAAGCGATGACCGAAGCCGACTTCCTCAATGCGGCGGGCGAGCGTCAACGCAGCGAGAAAGCCAATCCGTTGGCACAACGATGGGCCGACAACATGACCGAGAAGTTCGACGAGTTGGCCATCGCCGAGCCGATCTTCGGCCAACTGCGCAACTGCATGGAACTGGCCATCGTCTCGGCCCTGCTGGTCAAGGAGCGATTGCCCGAGAAGGCCTCCTTCAGCATGCCGACGCTGATGGATTCCGACAATCTGAAGACCGACGAGTTCTTCGCCCCGAAGCAGGTCGACAGCAAGACGAGCATGGTCAAGTCGGGAAAGACCTGGATCATCAGCGCCTCGGGCGGCGTACAGGTCAACTCCTGGTTCGTCATCAACGAAGTCGAGCAGGGCGAAGCCCCGGCAAAGGCTCGCACCGAAGCCGCACCCACTGCAAACGCGAGTTGGTGCTGGAACTGAGTGCGTTTCGCGAAGCCGTCTTACTCTTGGAACTTCGTTCCACCGGTACGACTTCAGCAAGTTCGGTAGGGTGTGTCGGAACGCACCACTTTGCTTCCGATTCCTCTTGACACAAATCCCCTATTTGGCGAGAATTGGTCGGTCGTTT
>JAZFUB010000260.1:0-16851 GCA_036447015.1 Thermoguttaceae bacterium
GGTCTGCAACCCGACCGGCGGTTGCGGAGGCGGTTGCGCCGGATTGATGTAGAACGACAATTTCTCATCTTCCAAGCCCACGGGCTGCGGCCCGTGGGACTCGTCGTGGTTTGCCCGTAGCGGAATTCGCAAGAATTCCGAACGGGAAAACGAGTTACTTCGGAATTCTTGCGAATCCCGCTACGGTGGTGGCACCGCGTAACGCGAGTCCCACGGGCCGCAGCCCGTGGGCTTGGATAGTTCGGGATGGTGCGGTTCTTGGTGGTGCGGTTCTTGGTATTGAGGTTTTTTGGTGGTGCGTGGTTTGCGGTGTCGATCAGCTCGCGGCGTGTTGCACCACCTCTTGGAATCGGGCCGAATCCTGGCGTTCTTTGCGGATCAGTTCGACCAGCGTCTCGACGGATCCTTCGAGCTCGATCATTTGGGCGTCTTTTTCCCAGCGCCACTTGATTTCGAGCTTACCCTCCTTCATCCCTCGCGGCCCGATCACGACGCGCAGCGGGATGCCGATCAGATCGGCGTCTTTGAACTTCACGCCGGCTCGGACGTCGCGGTCGTCCATCAGGACCTCGATGCCGGCGGCCGATAGTTCGTCGTGCAGTCGCTGGGCCTCGGTCATGGTCGCTTCATCGGTGACTTTCATCGGTGTGAGCAACACTTCGTACGGGGCCAAGGCGACCGGCCAGACGATCCCGTTGTCGTCGTGGCACGTCTCGACCAGCGCGGCGATGATCCGGGTGTTGCCGATCCCGTAGCAGCCCTTGATGATCGGGTGCAACTGCTCCTGGTCGTCGAGGAACTTCGCCCCCAGCGCTTCGGAGTACTTCGTACCAAGCTTGAAGACATGGCCCGCCTCGACCGCATGACGCATGGCCAGTTTGCTACTGCATCGCGGGCAGGGGTCGCCGTCGATGGCGGTGCGCAGATCGCCGAACGTGTCGACCTTGTAGTCGCGAACCAGATTGACGCCCGTCAGATGGGCGTCGGCCTCGTTGGCACCGACGACCGCGTTGCGGATGATCTCGACGTCGCGATCGGCGAAGATGGGGATTTGCGTCTGCATGCCGACCGGTCCGGCGAACCCGACCGGTGCTCCGGTGACGTCGTTGATGGTTCCCGGGTCGGCCAGTTCGAGCGTCTCAGCACCGGCGGCCCGACGGATCTTGCCCTCGTTGGCCTCGTGGTCGCCTCGGATCAGCACGGCGATCGGCTTGCCGTCGGCTAAGTAGATGAGCGTTTTGATCATCTCGTCGGGGCGGCACCCGAGCATGCCGCTGACCTGTTCGATGGTGGTGACGCCCGGCGTATCGACCTTTTCGAGTTCTTTGGCGGGAAGGTCCGACGGCACGGCACTTCGGGCCCCGACTTCGGCCCGTTCCTGATTGGCCGCATAGCCGCAGTCTTGGCAGTGCAGGACGGTGTCTTCGCCGTTCTCGGCCGGGATCATGAACTCGTGACTCGCGTCGCCGCCAATCGGACCGCTCTCGGCCTCCACGGGCAGGTAGTTCAGACAACAACGCTCGAAGATTCGGCAATAGGCCGCGTACATTTTGTCGTAGCTTTCGCCGAGCGATTCGACCGTCGGGTCGAAACTGTAGGCGTCTTTCATCAGAAACTCGCTGGTCCGTAGCACGCCGAACCGGGGCCGTTCCTCGTTGCGGAACTTGGTCGTGATCTGGTACATCGTGATCGGCATCTGGCGATAGCTGGAGATCTGCCGCGAGACCATGTCGGTGATGATCTCTTCGTGCGTCGGGCCCAAGGCCAGCCGGATCTTGCGATTCTGCCTCGGGAGGGTCAGCGTCACCAGCACGTCGCCGAAGGCGTCGACCCGGCCGGTCTGCTCCCAGAGCCCGATCGGCGACATCGAGGGCATGGCCAACTCGATGGCCCCGGCGGCGTCCATTTCCTCGCGGACGATCTGGCTGGCCTTTCGCAGCGATCTGAGTCCCAGCGGCAGGTAGGTGTAGGCCCCGGCCATGACTTGGTTGATCAGGCCGGCGCGGAGCATCAAGATATGGCTGGGGATTTCCGCCCCTTCGGGCGTCTCTTTCATCGTGGGGATGAAGGTTCGGGACCAGAGCATGTTTTTCTTGTGGGGTAGGGGGGGCTTGGGATCGGGGTCTTGGGGTCGCGCGCGAACAAGCCCGTATTGTAGGGCGCTGAGCCCACTTCGGGCAAGAGGGGGGGTGCCACACACCGTCAAATCAGAACCGCAACGACTTCGGCAGATAGCTTCTCAGATTGTCGAGAAACCCGGTTCGTTGCGGCGGTTTCTCGGCTGGCGGTTGGGAGGGCTTGGGGGCGGCGGCCACGGTCGGGGGTGGCGGAGTCGGGGGTGGTGGGACGTGCTCTTCGAGGAAACGGGGCCAATAGCCGTCGAGTAGTCGCATGCAATCGCCGATCCGGCCCCTCTCCAGCTTCACGTTGGCCAGCATGACCAGGTAGCCCAATTCGGCCTTCTCGTCCTCATCGAACGCCAGATCGAACAACTGGACGTCGTCGACCCAGACCTCACCCGGCCCGGACAGATCGAAACGCACCTGCAACTGCGGAGCTCCTTGCAGCGGCAAGTCGTCGAAGCGGAATTCGTAGGCCGTCCACGTTGTACCGATGGGGACGGCCCCCGGACCGGTGACCGGCAAGACGCGATAGTTGTAATAGTCCTCGCCGTCACGTTTCCCCTGTACGGCGACTTGCAGTTTCGGTTGGACCTTGGAATTGGCCACACGCAGCCAAGCGTAGATCGACAACCGACCCGTCGCCGGCCTCTCGAACGGTTGGCTGACCAGGCACGCCCAGTTGCCGGCGGTCCGCATATGCACCGACTGGGCACCACCGTGTGGCTGGTTTTTGTCCGTGGTGATCGTCACGCCCGGATTGTTCGATGTCGACCACCGGGGAATTTGGATCCCGCCGACCGGCGGAAGTTCGAAGTCCAGGTTGTCCAGCGCGCGGAGCGGCGGTGGACTGAGCAAGCTTCTGTGCAGGGCACCCAGATCGTTAATCCGCCCCTTGAGCGTGGTTTCGATCGTACCAGGGAGCAAGGCCCGGGCACCGAAGAGCGAGGCGCCCGGGTCCGACAGACGCAACGCCACTAGATCGTACGGTTTCAGTTCGACCTTCCAGAAAGTCCCCTCCGCGTCACGATCGAGTTGGTTGACCGACCGGCGCCCGGAGAGTTCCTCGATCCGACAGCCGGGCGTCGTGTTGACACCAACCCGGGCCGCGGTGGCGAAGGGTGCATCGTTGACGACATAGACGTAGGTCTTGCCGAGGTGCGTTGCATAGCGAAACGTGACCGGCTGCGACGACCCGACGCCACGTCCGAGCGGCGAAAGAAAACGCACGGCCGGCAAGCGTCGATAGGCGGCCACCAGATCTCGAAGAGCGTCTTCCTGTCCCAGCGGCAACATCCAACCGCCGTCGACGAGCACCTGGGAATCAAGCGCGGCGAGGCTGTGGACGAACCGCTGCCGGTTGCGGGCGCCCGACGGCGCCGGTTGGGTGACCAGCCACGTGTAGGTCGGATCAAACTGCCCCTTGGCCTTCTCATCGAATGACTCGATACGGGCCTCCTGTGGCCGGTGAAAGAACAGGCTGCCCGGGACCGGCAGATCGCGGAAACCCGAGCCATCTCCGTAGTGAGCCCAATCGATCATGCTGCGGATTTCCAGGTTCACCGCCTCGGCACCAAGTTGTCCGGTGGGAACGACTTGCTCGGGACACAACAGCACCAATGCGCCACGGTCGGTTTCCTCGGGTTGGCGATAGTGACGCAGGTCGATCCCCACTTGCTTCAGCGCATCGGCCATGGTCGCCCTTCTGGGCAACACGGGCCGCAAGGACGCCTCCAACTCGACCCCGGAGAGCATATCGGCGCCGGCCAGGTACAAACGACTGCCGGGCCGAATCGCATTGAGCTCCCCATGGATTCGTTGATAGAAACGGTGCAATTGGTCGGCACGCCACTGAAGCCACGTCTCGCGATGCTCGACGGCCAAATACGTTGCGCGGCGAGCGAACCCGTTCGCTCCGGCCTCGGGGACCCGAAGATTCATGTCCTGGGCAAATCGAGCCGCCGTCACGTCGTCCATGCCCCAATAGGGGCCCGGCAGTTGCGCATAGCCGTTGCCGGAGAGTCGCAACGCCAGCCCGGAAAACGACCGGTGTTGCTGGGCATAACGGCCGGCCAATTCGCGGACAACCTGAAGCATCGCTTCCTGGACGCTCGGATGCAGGACGTTGTAATAGGGAGCCAGTCCACGCCGGGCTCGGTGCGTCTGTGTCCAGCTACGTCCGTCGGGGCCGATCCACACCATGCCTTCGCTCTGGGGGCCTCCCGCTCGGAGCTGGCTTTCCAGTGCGGGCAGCGGTGCGGCGAACTCCAGCGACGGGATCAGTTGCAGCCCTTCGCGGTCGAAGAGCTGGAAGAGCATCTCCAGCACGTCCTTGCGCATCGGGTCCTGAGCCGTCGAGAAGAAGGCGCCCGTGTCGTAACGCGGCGTCGGTTGCAGCACTTCGCTCGGATAGATCGTGCTCCCGTCGGCCAACACCGAGATCATCAGGCTGTTGTACCCGACGTGATGCAGGTACTCGACCATTCGCGATCCGCCTTCGTAAAAGGTTCGCCAATCGTCCAGGCTGCGCCTACTCCAAGTGTCCAAGGCTTCGGTGGCCGAGAAGTTTTCGGGAAACAGGGGTCGATCGAAATAGGCCGTCAATAGCCGCCCGGGAGATTCGGCCAACTCGATCGAATCGTTCGTCGACGCACGCGGCAGTTGCCCTCCCACGGCAAGCACTCGAATCCGACCAAAGACGGCCGGCGACTTGGCACGGCGGTTGGTCATCAGCACCATCGGCGTGGTGGTCCGCGGCCAGAAGATCAGCCGATGCCGCATCAGACGCGGTGCCTGCTCGCCGTCGACGAATTCGTCGATAAACCCGTCGGGCGTGTCGAACCCCGAGTCCAACCCGATCGGCATCAACGCGCCGGCCGCGTTCGGCTCCATCACGCTGATGCCCAGTGTTTGCGGCACGTCGCTGGGATACTCGACTTCGAGGATATGCGGCTGGCCGACCGCCTCAATCGGCAGCGTGTAGGCCTCCCAACTGACGTCGGGCGACGCTTCGTTGGGTCCCAGTTGCACGAAATCACCCAACGCATGGCGCCGAATCGTCATGTTGCCGTTACCCAGCGGTGCGTAGAACCATTGCGGGACCTTCGGCAGTTTCGGCAGCCTGGCTAGCTGCTCTCGTAGCTGCTCTCGCCAGCCGGGATTGGCCGGATCGATTTCCCTGACAATGGCCAGCTTTTTCGACGCGTATCCGATCGACGGCGACCGACGCTCGGAACCAAGCACCAGCAACTGGACCTTTCGTTGGGCTACGACGACCGCCTTGAGCCACTTTTGGGGTCTCAACGGCTCATTCACGGCTCTCCGCCAGCCCGCGTCGTGCGTGGCCGTGAGGATCAAATCGTAGACACCCTCGGCCTCGGGCAGATCGAGTTCCATCGGCAAGGCGACCGACTCGCCGGAGCGCAAGTCCTGATGTGTCGACCAGAGTTCGTTGTCGGAGTGTGCGGCGACAAGTCGGGCTTCGATGCGGACCTCGGCACCGGACCGAAGAGGCAGCAGATGGGGCCGCACCGTAAACGCGAACGTCTCGCCGGGCGCGAAGATCATGGCATCGCGCCCGCCGAAGTCCACTCGCAGACTGTCGCCCGGCGTGCGACGGACCAGCAGCCGATTGCCCCGGGCGTCGAGGTTCTCGTCGAAATAACCGTCGAAGAGACGCGACAGTGGGACCTCGATGTGCATCGGCTCGTCGGGAGCGTCGGCGGCGGTCAACTGAACCTGCAACGCGGCCTCTGGTTCGGCTCGCACCAGCAGGTCGACCGCGTCGTACGCCCGGGCGCTACGCTGGCGGATATGCAACCGGCCCGCCTCGATCCACATCGACCCGGGCTCGTCGCCCTCGATCCCCAGCAATCGCGGATCGGCGAGCGACCCTTCGCGATTCAACCCGACCGTTCCGCTCCATCGCCGCTCGGCACCACCGCCGATGGCAATCCGAACGCGGACAGTTTCCTCGGCTGCGCGGAGGTCGCACGGAGCGAGCAGAAGCGCCAGCAGCGCAAACCGCCAGCCGACGGCCATGGCTCGGGCCGTAAGTACATACGCCTCGGGCGATGTTTTCGGACGTCCTTGTCCGATCATCGTGGAACCGGCGGGTTGGGGTACGGAAGGCTATCGCTTCCCTGCAACAAGAAGATCCGGGATTATAGCGGCAAACACCAAATCGCGGCCACCCCGGATTGAGTGGATTTTGCGATGGTTGACGGAAATTACTGGAGCGAGCGTGGAGGCCGGCAAATAGCGTTGAGCGAGAGGGTACGTCACCTTAGGGTGACTGAGGGGGCTGGCGACTTCAGGCAAGAGAACAAACCACGAAGGACACGAAGTACACGAAGGAACCACACGAACAGAATCATCCCACTGCTTTCTTCGTGTCCTTCGTGTACTTCGTGGTTGCTTGTTGAAAACATAATGGTGTTTGAGGTTGGTAGAATCGCGATCTCAAGGGCGGTTAAGACGGTCGAATTCTCGGGCGAAATCTCGGTGTACGAGGAACTTCATCTGACACAAGTCATAGTTCACGTGCAGCGGTTCGATCTTCTGTGATTCTGCGCAAAACTCGCAAAGTGGGATTGTTACTGCCACGGGTATCTCGCTTGCTGTGGGTTCGGTCCCGAACAATGGAAAGAACCGTCCGAAACTGCCGAAAAGGATCCCGAGAACTGCTGAAGATACGCCCCTCGACACGAGATCGTCTCTCTCAGTCTCCTTCTTCGACGCAGAAACGTTCGCGGACCGCTTGAGCACGACACGCCGAAGCGTGTAGGCCGCACACGAACAACACACGTCCGGTAAAGTTGCCTCTTCTCCGATCAGAGCAGTCGTCTTGTTCGGGTCGATGCCCTCACAGCGTGTCGTGTCTTGGTGGCACGCAGGGCATTCGCCGCTGGGCAACGGTATGACTCGACGGTAGCAATGCGGGCACTCGTTGATCATGGGCTCACTCCTATCGTAATACCACTATCACTCAAACCCGTCGAGCAGAATCTGGCCTAGCGGCGGTAGACTGACGACTTCGTCGGCACGGATCGCCTGTTCGTATTGGGCCAGGGCGTTGCTGAGATCTTGGACCACCGCGTCACACCGGTCGGCCACGTCGTTGACTTCCCAGCGATCGTCCGGCTTGGCGAACAGCTCCGGCGGAGCGGCCGTACGGAGTGCCCAGGCAGGCGTGCGGATCGCCCGATCTGGTCCCTCGCCGAGAATGCAAAACCGATCGCGCAACATGTCCGTCTCCTGCCGGAGGATCGGCATCAGGCTGCCGGCCTCCGGCGACGGCGGTGGTTGCGTCACGCCACAGACTTCGAGCAACGTGGCCCAAAGGTCGGTCGGTCCGACCAGGGCCTGGCTCCGTGCGGCCGCACCCAATCCGTCGGGCAACCGGATCATCAACGGCACGTGGACCAACTCGCCATAGAGGGCTCCGTCACACGGTCCGACCCGGCCGTGCTCGCCCAACGGGAATCCACGCGGCGAAGTCAACACTAGCATCGTGTCGTCACGCAGGGGGCTGCTCTCGAAAAATTCCAGGAAAGCGCCCAGACACGTGTCCAACAGCGACACCTGCCCGGCATACGATTGGGTGATGCCGAGCAGTTCGTCCGGGTCGTAGCCGGCCGCGAGCCGCCGATCGGGCACTTCGGCCGAGGTGGGCGGATCGGGGTCGCCCTCTTCGGCGTACGTTTGCCGGAACTCGAGCGGCGCGTCCCAAGTCGTTCCCAAGCCCGCCATGTGGCACCACAACAGCAGCGGCTGCCGGGCCGACTCGAGGAAGTCGATCGCGCGGACGAAACATTTCGCCAGATGCGTCTGCTCGATCCGGTCGACGCCTTGCGCCTCCCAGGGCCGGTCGATCTCGATCAGTTCGTCGAAATCGGCTGCCGAGGGGTGCTCGGCCACCGCCGGATCGTCGGTCAACAGAGCCGTCTCCACGCCCGACGTGCGAAGCATCGCAGCCAACGACGGACGTTCCGGCGACGGCGGCTGCCCCATCGCATGCCACCCCTGCCAATACGAACGATAGAGACGCTCCGGGCAGGGGGAATCGACGTGTGCCTGGTCGAAGGTGAACGCCTCGCAGGCCAGCCGGTCCAGCGAGGGCGTTTGGATCCACGAGTTTCCGTACGCGCCGATGTAGCCCGCGTGAAGCCGATCGATCACCAGACAGATTGCATTCATACCGCGATTGTAGTCGACCGACGGGGGCCAGCGGAAGACGTGATAGCGGAAGACATGATAGCGGAAGGCGGGGAGGTATGGCCAACGGCATTTCACGTGGTATACTCATACGATACTCGAATCACCCAGGTTTCCAGGCCGATGAAAGAAGAACTCCTGAAGCGACTCGTGCCCCATGGACAGGAACATTTGCTGGCATTTTGGGACGAATTGGACCCAAGTGACCGCACCGCGCTGGCCCGGCAGATCGACCGGATCGATTTCGACCTGATCGGCCGGCTTTTCTGCCACAGAGACGACCAGACCGACATGGGCCAAATCATCGATCGGGCAGGGCCCCCGCCAGGCGTGCGGCTCGATCCGGCCGAGAACCGGTTTATGCCCGATCAGGCTCGCCAACGGGGGCAAGAAGCCTTGGCTGCCGGTCAACTGGGCGTGATCCTCGTGGCCGGTGGACAAGGGACCCGGCTGGGCTTCGACCATCCCAAGGGCATGTTTTCCATTGGCCCCGTCTCCGGCCGGCCGCTGTTTCAGATCCACGTCGAAAAGATCATCGCCTTGGGCCGTCGTCACGGCGTGCGGATCCCGCTGTATCTGATGACCAGCCCGGCCACGCACGACGAAACGGTCCGGTTTTTCGCCGACAACGGGCGGTTCGGATTGGCCGCGGAAGACCTCACGATCTTCTGCCAGGGAACGATGCCCGTGATCGATGCGGCCGACGGTCGGGTGCTGCTGGATCAGCCCGGTCGCGTCGCCGTCAGTCCCGACGGCCATGGCGGTATGTTGGCGGCACTCGGTGCGAGCGGTGCGTTGGACGATGTCCGTCGCCGGGATATTCGGCAACTGTTCTACTTCCAGGTCGACAACCCGTTGGTCGACGTCGGCTCGGCCGAACTGGTCGGCCATCACCTGTTGGCCGGTTCCGAACTGACGAGCCAGGTGGTCGCCAAAACAGACTGGCAGAAGCGGGTGGGCAACGTGGTGGAGGTCGACCGACGGCTTCGGGTCATCGAGTACAGCGATCTGCCCGACGCGGCTGCCAAGCGGCTCAACCCGGACGGGTCGTTGGCGATTTGGGCGGGTAGCATTGCCGTCCACGTGATCGATGCGGCACTGCTGCACCGATCGATCGACGACGCCGAGGCGTTGCCGTTCCACCTGGCGCGGAAGAAGACGGCCCATGTCGACGCCGACGGAAGGCGGATCGAGCCGACGGAACCGAACGCGATCAAATTCGAGCGGTTCATTTTCGACCTGATTCCCTCGGCAGAAGGTGCGATCGTGGTCGAAATCGATCCGTCCGAGGGTTTCGCCCCGTTGAAGAACGCCTCCGGGGCCGACGAGGATACGCCCGAGGCGGTCCGGGCGGCCATGACGGCCCAGCACGCCCGTTGGCTGCAACAGGCCGGAGCCGAAGTGGTCGACGCAGTGGACGTCGAAATCTGCCCGCTCTGGGCGCTCGATGCCGAAGAAGTGTCACAGAAAGGCGTGCAGGGAACTCGGGTAACAGAGTCAAGATATTTTTGTTAGACGAAGATCGTGGAAAGAAGATATCGGGAAAATGGGAAGGAGGGGAAAAGGGGAAGACGATTCTTGCTTGCCTTCTTCCCCTTTTCCCCTCCTTCCCTTTTTTCCGATCTTTCTTCGCAACGACACTTTGAATCAACCGACAGGAATTTCCCATGCTTCATGCGGTGATCATGGCCGGCGGGACCGGCACTCGGTTTTGGCCGGAGAGTCGTGCCCGACGGCCGAAACAACTGTTGCGAATGGTCGGCGAGAAAACGATGATTCGATCGACGGTCGACCGCCTTGGCGAGTTGGTCTCGGCGGATCGGGTCGTGATTGCCACCACGCAGCAGTTGGCCGCCAAGATCGCCGAGGAACTTCCCGAGTTGCCCGGCAAGGCGTTTCTGGCCGAGCCCTGCAAACGCAATACGGCGCCCTGCATCGGGTTGGCGGCGTTTCACGTCGGTCGCGACGACCCGGAGGCCACGATGGCCGTGCTGCCGGCCGATCACGTGATCGGTCCCGACGCCGTGTTTCAGGACGCGATCCGGCATGCGGCGGCCCTGATCGACCAGCGGCCCGAGCGGATCGTCACCTTCGGTATCCGCCCGAGCTATCCGGCCGAGTCGTTCGGATACATCGAGCGCGATGAGCCCATTGAATCAGCGGACGCGAGCCCCGTCGCTTCGCCCCCGTCCGTGTTCCGTGTGCGGCAGTTTCGCGAAAAACCCGATACGCAAACGGCGACGGAGTACTTGGAATCAGGGCGGTTCTACTGGAACTCGGGCATCTTTCTGTGGCGAGCACGGACGATCCTCGACGCACTTCAGAAATACCAACCGGCGATGTACGAGCGGCTACGGCGTATCGCCGATGCGGTCGATTCGCCGGACTACGACGAGGTGCTGCTGCGCGAGTTCACGGCCATCGAGTCGATTTCGATCGACTATGCCGTCATGGAACACGTCGCCGAGGTACTGGTCGTCGAGGCACCGTTCGATTGGGACGACCTGGGCAGTTGGCAGTCGATGGCCCGACTGCAAGGCGAGGACGAGCGGGGCAACACGATCGGGGCAAAGCACCTCGGGATCGACACGACTGGAACGATCGTCCGCGGCCCGGACGACCATCTGATCGTCACCTTGGGGCTGAAAGACTGCCTGATCGTCCAGACGCCCGACGCGACGCTGGTGGCCGATAAGAACGACGAAGAGTCGATCCGCAAAGTGGTCGAACTGCTTGAGCAGCAGGGCTGGACGGAGTATCTATAGCGGCTTACTCGCCCCCGTCGGGGCCTTCCTTCTTGAGATTTTCGAACTCACCCAGGACGCCGGTCGGCTCCGCGGGCTTCGTAGGCCCGGCCGGCTCGGCAGGCCCGAGCGGGGTGCCCGGCTCGGTTTCGCCGTAGTACGGGATATCGGCGTCGGTCGCCGCGTCGCCGTCGCCGGTCTCTTCGGGGTCCTTCTGCTTGACGATCTGGTCGCGGCCGAGGTGGATCTTCTCGTAGACGTCGTCGGCGATGATGTAGTACCAGTCGGCGAATCGGGCGTTGAGCTCGGTAACGTGCTTCTTGCCCTCTTCGATCTTCTCGTCGTACTCGTCCTGTTTGCGCTGGTTGTCCTTTTCGATCCGCTCTCGCTCGGCGGCCGGATCGGGGGCGGCGTCTTCGACCGCATCATCGCCCTCGGCCGTGTCGTCGGCCGGAGCCGTCTCGGAACCGGTGTCAACTGCCGCGTCACCGGTCGCGTCGGCTTCGGTGGCAGGCGTGTCGGCGGCTGCTTCTTCAGGAAGGGCTTCCAGCTCGGGTGCGGGAATCGCACTGGGATTGAATTCGGCCATGACGAAGATGTACCGGTTGGGATTCCCACTGGTCGGGTCGCTTCCCTCTTCGCCTTCGCTCTCGCTGCCGCTGGTGCTGGTATCGATCGCCCCGAACCGCAGGACATACTCCACTCCGTCCTTCATCACGCAGCGCACTTCGCCCTCGTTGGAAACTAACTCGACTCGCCCATTCATCTCGACCAGATAGAACCCTCGCCTCATCAGCGACAAGCTACCTTCCGGATCCTTGGCGAATCCCTCGTCGGCCTTCAGGTCGGCGCTGAGTCCGTCCGGCTTGCGGCGGACGTCGACGATCTTCAGATCGTCCAGCGCGCTTTTCAGATCGCCGAGCTTATCCGTGTCGAGTTCCTCATCCTCGGCCATTTTGACGGGCACCCACTGGCCGCCGGTGAACTCGGTGTCTGCCGTCAATTCCCACTTGGGGTCGGCCATGTCGTCGTAGGCCAATTGGAGGTTGCCACGATGGCCGATCGTGCCCCGTGTCTCGTCGACCGTGTAGTCCCGAATCTCGATGTTTTTGATGTCCCACGCGCTGAGCTTCAACAAGTCATCTTCGATCCAGTCCTCGAACTTCGTCGAAAGTTTATTGGTCTTGACGGACATCGTATAGACGGGATCCTGGCCCGCACGACGGACGTAGTGCAGATTGGCGTCCGATTTGCCGCCTTCGACCGCATTGCCGATGACCAGATCCAACAGGGTCTCGTCGTCCTTGTCTTTCATCGTCACGCGGGTGCCGATGCCCTCGGCTCCCCGCTCGAGCGTTTCGGAGGTGGGGTCGAGCACGCCGTACATCGAATGATCGCCCGGGTTGTCGGTCTCGAAGCTCTTCACGGTCAGGCCCAAGACGCTCGAGGCCGCATCGGCCAGTTGATCCTCGGCGTCGGTCGGATACTTGTCGTGCGAGGGGATCGACCATTGGTCGTCGGCCTGTTTGACCTGGAACCCCTGCGGCGTGCCGGTGTCTTCGTCGTACTTGACGATCTTTAGATCGCTGACGGCCAGCGGCTCGAAGTCGTCGAACAAGGTCTCGCCGATCATATCCTGTGCATCGAGGGTCGGCAGCCACGACTGGCTCGTCCAACTCACGACCAGCAGGATCGCCACGGCGGCGGCGGCCACGGAACCAAAAACCACGGTTTTCGTAGATTCGTTCATTTTCCAGCTTCCTCGTTATCTCGATCGGTTTCTTCCCGCAAACGCGAGCCGCACTATCGCAGGCGCGAACGGGCAACCCCTTCTCGTTCGCGGCCACGCCGGGTGAAGAAGACAATCACGGCCAGCAGCAGCGGCGGGATCGGCGGCAGGAAGACGGCCAGCATCTTGTAATTGTCCTGCACGCGCCGGATCTCGCGATCCTGCTGTTTCTCGATCTCCTTGAGCTTTCGGCTATTGGCTCGCTGCAGTTGGTCGACCTTTTGTTGCATGCGTCGCGTACCGTCGGTCAGCGACAGGGCGAATCGCCGGCCGATCTCCTGGTCGTCGATCTTATTCTCCCGCATGTCCTCGCGCAGTTTTTCCATGCTGTTGTTCAACTCCGTCTGCATCTTGTCCTGGACCTTGTCCAACTCCTCTTCGAGTTCCTCGCGGGCCTCGCTGTTGCGTTGGGAGGCCTCTTTCTTGAAGTCGTCGACCCGGACCAGCGTGCGGTGTTTCGGGCGACGCTTGCGGATCTTGACGAACGGATGCTCGTCGTCGGCCAACACGTCGAGTACGTTCAACACGAAGGTGACGTTGTCGAAGTTGAAGTCGACGCCTGCCTCCGGGTTGTCGCCCGACTCGCGGAGCATGAAGAACTGGCGGTGGAACATGTCGATGTCGGCGACCAAGACCACGTTGATTTCGGCGTCGACCGGCGGGGTGCCGGTCAGATCTTCCGCAGCCACGTCGGCCATGTCGGTAAGCATATCGTCCGCACTTATGTCGATCGGATTGTCGTGTGCGTGCGGGTCGCCAGGCGCATGATCGTGGCCTTCGTGCCCGTCGGCTTCGGGGACACCGTCGGCTTCGGGGACACCGTCGACTACGGGGACACCGTCGACTTCGTCGGCTTCGGGGGCTCCGTTGGTACCATCGGCTTCGGGGGCTTCATCGTCGGCCATCGGCTGATCGGCGGCCAGCTTGCCTCGGATGTGGGCCGCCAGGATGTAGGACGTGTTGGTCGTGTACATCGTCCGTTGCGGGTCGAGACCTCCTTGGCCGCCGAACATGGTCCGTCGGAACATTTCATCGTAATTGACGAATCCGGTCTTCGAGCCGGTTCGTACCAGCACTTCGAACTTCAGCGTCGAGGCGTTCAGCGGCAAAATCGACCCGGGGAACGGGAAGAGCAGCATTTCCAGCCTCGAGCTGATGTCTTCGTCCTCGTTGAACGTATTGTCCGATTCGGAGGAGCGGTCGACGAAGACGAGTTCCCGCGGCAAGTCTCGCAGCACCGGATAGGGATTGTAGTTCTGCCAGACGATCTGATGGGCCCCGAAGTCGACGCCCAGCAGATTCCATAACTGGCCGATGTTGCCTTTCTCCGGCGGCGGCTGCCGTCCCATCATCATCATCGGGTTTTGGCCGCCGGGTGATCGCCGCGGCGCGGTCGTCGCCGGCACGTTGCCCGCGAACCCGGGAAATGGATCCTCGAAAATGGCCGTCGGCTGGCCGCTACGGATGGCCGCAATGAAGTTCGGCATCTGCTCCGGCCCCAGCGACGACGGTTGGACGGCCAGCAAGGCGTCGTAAGTTTCCGTGATCGGACTGCTCGCGTCGACCTGCACCACGTCGTACATCTTCTCCAACTCGGTGATGATCGGCCAGTTCTGGCTCGACGACATCGTCTGCATGTTGAAGCTGCCGTAGAGTTGGGCGTCGGTCTGCAGCACGCCGATCCGTTTGCGTTCTTGCTGGCTGACCGTGCAGATCGAGCGGACCAATTCATATTCGATCGGGATGCCCCGCCCGATGAACGGCAGGATCACTTTCTCCAATCCGCACGTAATGGCGACGCCCATGAAAATCTCTTCTTGCGACATCGTCCCACGGTCTTGCGAGAGGACCGGCCGCGGCATGATGTTGAAGCGTTCCTCGGCCCGGTCGGCCTCGTCGCTGAAGCGTTCGGTATTGTGGATTTGCACCTGGATCTGACCGCCGCCTCGGCTCTGAAGCTCGCGAAGCATCGACAGCAGGTTCAACCTGGACTGGACGAACGCCTCGGGTACGTCGGAACTTGGGCTGATGAAGGCTTCGACCTTGATCTGCCGGGTCAGTTCCAGGTCGCTGAGCAGTTGCTTGGTTGCCGGAGAAAGCGAACTGAGCTTCTCGGTGGTGGCGTCGATGCGGACGTCGAAGCGTTGGAAGAAGATGCTCGCGGCAACCGCCAAGACGACGAGCGAAAAGGCGCGAACGGCGAAATGGGCACCCATAATCGGCCAGTCGCGACTGCGAGCCCAATGGCGTCGCCCGATCAGTACCATGCTCAGATACAACATCACGACCAAGGCCGCGATGAAGTAGACGATCCCCGAGAGGCTGACAATGCCACGACCGAAGTCGGCGAACTGTCCGCCGATGCTCCACTCCTCGACCGTTCGGCTCAGGTCCTTCGGAAGGAAGTTTTCGGCCCAGACCGCGAAGACCAGCGGAGCGTTGAAGGCGGCCCCCAGAATGAACCCGATAGTCAGATTGGCGGTGAGAAACGAGGCGACCATGCCGATGGCCAGCATTGCCAGTCCGATGAACCAGTAACCGACGTAAGTCCCGAAAAACAGTCCGCCGTCGAGTTGCCCCGTGCTAAGCCACCAGAGCATCGCGAAGTTGCAGACCAAGGAAAACGCCAGCGAGACGCTGTAGATGGCCACGGCGGCCAGGTACTTGCCCAGCACGATATCGAAATCGCCGGCCGGGATGGTCAGCAACAACTCGTCGGTCCCTTGCCGCCGCTCCTCGGCCCAAACGCTCATCGTGATGGCCGGAATGAAGATCAGCATGATGAAGGGAAAGTACTTGCTGAGCTGATCGAGATTGGCTAGGTTCGCGTTAAAAAACTCGTTGGGCCAAAAAGCGGCGACCGAGCTGAGAAACACAAACAAGCAAATGAACACGTAGCCCGTTGGATTGGCAAAATAGGCGACGAGGTTTCGCGAGAATACCGCACGCAATACGTTCGTATTCATGGACTTCTACCGAACTGATCGTTGATGGTTGGGAGGCTTAGCTCTTGCCGGCTGTAGCCGTTTCCAGTTGGCTGCTAAGCTTGTGAAAGTGTTCCTCCAGCGACACGCCGTCGCCGGTCAACTCGCCGAACGAACCGTCGTAGACCAACCGGCCTTCGTTGATGAACAGCACGCGGCTGGCCATGGCTTCGACTTCCTGAAGGATGTGCGTCGAGAGGAGGATCGTCTTATTCTTTCCGAGCTTGCGAATCATTTCGCGAACCTCGTGGATCTGGTTCGGGTCCAACCCGGCGGTCGGCTCGTCCATGATCAGGACGTCCGGTTCGTGCAGCAGGACCTGGGCCATACCCACCCGTTGACGATAGCCCCGCGACAGCTTGCCGATGGGCTTGCCGATCACGCTACCCAACGAACAGAGCTCCACGACGGCCTCGATGCGCTCGCGGCAGCGTGCGGCGGAAAGGCCGCGTGCCTTGGCGAAGAACTGCAAGAGGCTTCGGGGACTCATGTCGAGATAAAGCGGGCCGTTTTCCGGCAAGTAGCCGAGCCGCTCGGCACCGGCAAGCCGATCGGTCGACATGTCGTGCCCGGCGATTTGGGCCGTACCGGCCGAAGGGGCCAGGTAGCCGGTCAACAGCTTCATCGTCGTGCTTTTCCCGGCACCATTGGGCCCGAGGAACGCGACGATTTCGCCTTGGGAGATTTGAAAGGAAATGTCTTCGACGGCCGCAAAATCACCGTAGTATTTCGCGAGCCCTCGAGCCTCGATCATGGCAGAATTCTGCGGATCGCTCATCGTGAATCGCTCCGGAACGAGTGAAACCGGGGGAACTGGCTGACGGAACCAACTGGCTGGGGGGATCCCAGTCTCGGTAGGCGGAAACCACACATTGTACACCGAACTCTCTGCTTGGCAAGTGAGGCCCGGGAAGTCGCGGCAGGCCCCTCCGGTTGGAAGAAACCCCATCGACAAGATCCGGCATCATCTCGAGAGCCGAGCTAGGGGCGCAGACGTG